>CAZZKY010000020.1:0-35493 GCA_964654765.1 uncultured bacterium
TGTCCCGTCTTAGTGTTGAAAAAAAGTTCTTTTAAAATGTGCGGGAGTAGCTCAATGGTAGAGCATCCCCTGTCAAGGGGACGGTTGCGGGGCATGTCCCGTCTTAGTGTTGAAAAAAAGGTCTTTTAAAATGTGCGGGAGTAGCTCAATGGTAGAGCATCGGCCGTCCAAGCCGGTGGTTGCGCGTTCGAGTCCCGGCTCCCGCTCTTTTTATTTAGACTGAAAGGCAATGGGGGCGGGAGTAGTTCAATGGTGAAGCATCGGCCTTCCAAGCCGATGGTTGCGGGTTCGAGTCCCGTCTCCCGCTTTTTTTATTTAAACTGAAAAAAAATGGAGGTAGGATTCTCATGACTATTAGCAAGGAAGAGAAGGAAAAAATAATTAAAGAATGGAGGAAGCACGAAAAAGACACGGGTTCTGTAGAAGTGCAAATTGCTCTATTGACCAAGAGAATTAACGATCTAACAGAACATCTTAAGGTACATCGGAAAGATGTCCATTCAAGGATGGGTTTGATCAAAATGGTGGGTAAAAGAAAAAGACTTTTAAATTATCTGAGGAGGGAGAATTTTGCCCGATATACTGAACTCATCGATAAGCTGGGTATAAGAGGATGATTTTTTCTTTAGAGCGTGAAATTGCTGGCCGGACGTTAAAAATTGAAGTAGGTAGAGTTGCAAACCAGGCAACGTCTTCCCTTTTAATATCTTACGGGGATACAGTACTTCTCGTAACCGTTGTAACTCAGGAGTCAAAGGAGAAAAGGGATTTTCTTCCACTACTTGTTGAATACAGAGAGCAGTCATACGCTGCTGGTAAAATACCCGGTGGTTACCTGAAGAGGGAAGGTAAACCTACAGAGAGAGAAATCCTGCACGGGAGGGCTATTGATAGAGCTATAAGGCCAAGATTTCCTAAGGATATGATGAATGAGATAGAAGTTATAGCATATCTTTTGTCTTATGACCTTGAAAATGAAACTAACTTTCTTGGAATAATAGGTGCTTCCGCCTGTTTACACATTTCGGAAATCGAATTTGATGGTCCCATAGCAGCCTGTAGGGTTGGAAGAATAAACGGGGAGTTTGTTCTTAATCCGACGAATTCTCAAATTGAAAAAAGCGATTTTGATTTGCTTGTTGCAGGTTCTTCTGGCGAGATTAACATGATTGAATTTGGCGGCAAAGAAGTTCCGGAAGATATTGTATTACAGGCTATTGAATTTGCCATACCATATCTTAAGGAAATAGAGGATTTTCAAAATGAACTTAGAGAAAAAATAGGAAAGCCAAAAGTTCCATACCAGAGGCTCTTGGTCTCCGATGATTTTTACTCCAGAATTAGAGATCTCGTATACAGGGATATCGTTGAAGCAATGCACATTAGCGAAAAGAAGTTGCGTAATGAAAGTCTCGATGCTATTAGAAAAAAGGCAGAAGAATTTGTCAAAAGTACTTATCCGTCTGAAGATTTAACCAACGAATTGAATCAAACACTTTATGAGCTTGAAAGGAAAGCACTTCGCGAGATGACTTTGAATGAAAAGAAAAGGGTTGATGGAAGAGGATTTGAGGAAATAAGGCCGATTACCTGTGAGGTTGGAGTACTCCCAAGAACACATGGCTCAGCTCTTTTTAAGAGAGGTGAGACGCAAACCCTTGTTGTGACAACGCTTGGGACAAAAGAAGACGTTCAGAAGCTTTCTGAGCTTGAGCCAGAAGAAGAGAAGCGTTTTATGCTTCATTATAACTTTCCTCCCTTCTCTACCGGTGAGGTTAAACCCTTAAGGGGAGTTTCAAGGAGAGAAATTGGACATGGAAACCTTGCAGAAAAGGCACTGGCACCGTTGATCCCTTCTGAAGAAGAATTTCCTTACACAATCAGAGTAGTATCAGATGTTTTGGAGTCAAACGGTTCTACCTCAATGGCTACTGTTTGTGGCGGTTCTTTATCCCTTATGGATGCTGGAGTTCCAATTAAAGCGGCTTGTGCGGGGATATCTACTGGCTTGATTAAAGAGGGTGATCGGTATGTTTTGTTAACAGACATTGTGGGTGCAGAAGATCACTATGGCGATATGGACTTCAAAATTGCAGGTACTTCCAAGGGTATTACTGCTATTCAACTTGATCTTAAGATCAGGGGATTACCCCTGAATATTATAAAGGAGACTTTTGAGAGGGCAAGAAATGCCAGACTCTATATTCTTGATATAATGAATGCAACGATTTCTAAACCGCGGGATAGTGTATCCATCTATGCGCCAAAAGTGTCTTCAATAACAATACCAACTGACAAAATTGGTCTTGTGATCGGCCCTGGAGGAAGGACCATCAAAAAAATTATTGAACAAACTGGAACTAAGATTGAGATTGATGACACCACAGGGAGGGTCCTTATTTCGGGTTATAATGAAGAAGGTGTTGAAGAGGCTAAGGAAATGATTAATGCAATGGTTCAGGAAGTAGAACTCGGTAAGGTTTATATGGGGGTTGTGAAAAGAATTGCCCCTTTTGGTGCTTTTGTAGAGATTTTGCCTAATAAAGAGGGCCTATTACACATTTCAGAAATTTCTGACTCCAAAATTTCAAAGGTTGAAGATGTCTTGAAAGTGGGAGATAAGATTCTGGTAAAAGTAATTGAAATTGATGAAGCAGGCAGGTTTAAGCTCTCAAGAAAAAGGGCCTTAAAAGGCGGTTTGCAGGAACTCGGAGCGGTTGACACTGAGTAAGGAATTCAAAATTCCACTTTTTGAAACCTTTTTTGATGAATCTGACATCGAAGCAGTATCGTCAACCATTAAAAGTGGTTGGGTATCCCTTGGACCTAAAACCAACGAATTAGAAAAAGCTTTTGAGGCCCATTTCGGGGTTAAATATGCACTTTTTGTATCTTCGGGTACAGCTGCCCTTCATCTTGCATACGTATCTGCTGGTATAGGTCCTGAAAGTCTTGTTGTTCTTCCATCATTTACTTACATTTCTACTTTGACTCCCCTGATTTGGATGGGTGCAAAGTTTGTTTTTGCGGATATTGAATCTCTTCAAAAGCCTGTTATCTCACCTGAGACTATAGAAAATGTGAGAAGTGGAGCAACTCATACCATTTATGTTGCATATGCGGGCTTTATGGAAGGAATTGATGAGATTCAGAAGTATTGTAAAGAGAAGAATCTCGTCTTGATTGAGGATGCATCCCATTGTCACGGGTCGATATGGAAGGGCAAAAGGGCGGGTAATTTTGGCATTGTAGCAGGCATGTCTCTTTATGCCAACAAAAGTATTACAACGGGTGAAGGCGGGGTAATTTTAACCAATGATGAGAATATATATAAGAGATGCAAATCCTTAAGGTCTCAAGGAATTTCGAGCACATCTTATGAACGTTATAAGGGCTTAGAGCTGGATTACGATATACAGGAAATTGGTTACACCTATCGTCCCACTGAAATTCAAGCAGCCCTTGGTTTATCACAGTTAAAAAAAATTGAATGGATTACTCGAAGAAGGAGAGAATTGGTGGGACTTTATCGGAAGTTACTGGCAGACGTCGATGAAATCATTATTCCATTTGAAAATTACGAACTTTCTGGAAATTATATTTTCTCGGTTTTTTCTAAGGTAGATAGAGATGCTTTGAGGCTTCACTTATTCGAACACGGTATACAGACTAGTCTCCATTATAAACCTTTGCATCTTTTTAGTGCTGTCCAGAAATACTATCCATATAGGCCGCTTCCCGTTACTGAAGAGGCTTATAGGATGCAGATCACTTTACCTCTTTTTCCTACAATGAAAGAAGAATGGGTTGAGTATGTTGTAAAGGTACTTAAGGATGGAATTGCTAAGTACAAAGGTAATTTCTAACGAGTTTTTGGGTGCTGGCTTTTTCCTGCTTGAGGTTGAGAACCTGTGGGGAGAATCCATTTCCCCTGGACAATTTTTTCAAATAAGGGTAAGTAAGAGCTTTAGTCCTTTTCTTTCGCGGCCCTTCAGTGTATTTTTTGCAGATGCTACAAGCCTTTGGTTTTTAATAAAGGTAGTGGGAATCGGAACTGAGCTTCTTTCAGAGAAGAAAAGAGGAGATCAAGTTAGTCTATTGGGTCCTCTTGGAAAGGGGTTTCCGGAGCTCCCTAACCCAACTCTTGCTGCAGGCGGTTCAGGTCTTGGTCCTATCTATTTTTATGCAAAAAAAGTGGGGAATTTTAAAAGGTTTTTGTGGGGTTTAAAAAGCAGGCCTCCTGAGGGCTTGGTGGATCTATTAAAAGAATTAAATGTTTCAGTAATTACGGAAGATGGTTCTGAAGGAAAGAAGGGGTTAATTACGGATTTTATTAATGAGCAGGAAGATAGAATCATCTATGCCTGTGGTCCATTACCTATGCTTAGAAATTTAAAGAACTTTAAGACTTCTGATGTGTGGGTCTCCATCGAAACTGTTATGGCCTGCGGAATGGGACTCTGCTTTGGTTGTTCTGTAAAAAAATCTTACGGCTTAGGATATTTTCGAGCCTGTAAAGATGGGCCTGTTTTTAATTTAAAGGATATCGAAATTTAAGATATCCTTTTTTGAATTTCGCCGTCGAGCCTCTCAAATAGCTGGTTGATTTTCTTGGTTACGTCATACCAGCTCACGTTTTCAAAGTTTTTGAAAAACATCTTTTGCCTGCGGGCGTAAATCTTGGTGCTTTTTATAGTTTTATATATCGCTTCTTCTAATGTAAATTCTCCCTTCAGATACTTGATGGTTTCCCTGTAGCCTATGGTGTTGAGTGATGGTAATTTTTCACTATATCCCATCTCAAGAATTTTTTTAGTCTCTTCAATAAGACCTTCTGAAAACATTTTTTTCGTGCGTTCTTCGATTTTCTTGTAGAGCTCAGGATTCGGCTGTGTTATACCTATGTATTCGGGCTCAAAAGTCCTTTTTGCGCGAAGTTTTCTTCTTGCCTCACTGGCAGGCATTCCTGTGTTATAGTAGATTTCGAGAGCCCTTGTAATCCTGAGCCAGTCCTTAGGGTGGAGTTTTTTTGCAGTTTCAGGGTCTATTATCTTTAGTTCTTCATATAGTTTTTCCACACCTTCCTCTTTTAGTCTGTTAAGTAAATATTGCCTTATTTCAGGGTCCTTCTTAGGCTCTTCGAAAAACTCAGAAAAGAGGGCTTTGTAATAAAGAGGTGTGCCTCCTATGATTACAGGGATTCTTCCACTATTTAAAATTTGTGTAATGACTCTTTCTGCATCTCTGGCAAAATCACCCGCACTGTAAATTTCATCGGGGTTTTTTATATCAATGAGTTCAAAAAATTCCCTAAGCGGCTTTTCCGGTTTTGCTGTCCCAATATCCATGTACCTATAAACTTTTCTTGAATCGCAAGAGATAAAGCGAATGCTGTTACCAAATTTTGCAAGCAAATATTTGGCAATTTCCTTTTTGCCACAAGCTGTTGGACCAATTATACAAATTATTTTCATTAGTCTACGGTTAGGGTTTTAGAAATATTTTTGGGAAAATCAGGATCTATTCCTTTATGAATGCTCATGTGGTACGCAATGATCTGCATTGGTATCACAGATAGAATTGGGGTAAGGTACTCGTTTCCATCGGGTATGGGGACGAATATGTGGCTTTCTTTTCTTAGTTCTTCGTCATCGGGAGCAATGGTTATTATTTTCCCTCCACGGCATTTTACTTCATTTATGTGAGACAGAATCATATGCTTGTCCTTGAGAGTAGCAACAAAAATTACTGGGTACTCTTCTTCAACGATGGATAAGGGGCCGTGCTTGAATTCTGCGGAGTACATACCTTCCGCATGGATGTAAACTACTTCTTTTATCTTTAATGCACCTTCAAGAGCGATGGGATAGGTCAACCCGAATCCAAGGACATAGAAATCCCTCCAAGGGATTAGAGCCTTAATGACTTCACTTTTATAAGTTTCGGCGATTTTGATTGTTTCACTGAGTTTCTTGGGCAATTCTTCGAAGTTTATCTCAGGGTAAGAGAGCCCTTTCTTCTTTGCAATTGCAATCGAAAGGTAGAGAAGAGCGATTACCTGATTTACAAAAGTCTTTGTTGCAGGTACACTGATTTCCAAGTCAGAGAGAACGGGAATTACATGGTCACACCTTAAGGCGATGCTTGAACCCAGAACATTTATGAGTCCTATTGTTTTACCCCTATTTCCAAAAGAATCCATCGCATTTTTCACATCTTTCGTCTCACCACTTTGAGTAACCACAAAGAGGAGGTCTCCATCTCCAATAACATCTCCATATCTCTCTGAAAATTCAGATGCAGCTACCGGTATAAACATTTCTTTTGCGATTCGAGATAAATAAAAACTTCCGAGAATACCTGCATGTAGAGATGTTCCACTCCCTGTTATAAATTTTTTCTTGGATGTAAGAATATCATCTACTATTTGGTCAAGTTTTTTGAACTCTGGAAGGAAATTAATGATGTTCCTTGCTTTCTCTGGTATTTCATATATCTCCTTGATCATAAAGTGTGGAAAGTTTCCCTTTTCAGCGTCTTTGATGTCCATTTCGGTGTAAACTGGTTCTCTATGGATTTTTTCGCGGGTGTTCAAATTATATATAGTATACTCGCTTTCTGTAAATTCAACCATTTCTCCGTCGTAAAGGGTGACAATATTTTTGGTGAGATCAAGAAGGGCTACAAGATCGCTTGAAACAGCGATGAAGCCTTCACCTACTCCTAAGAATAAAGAAGAGCCTTTTTTAACAGCGTAAAATTTGTTTTCGTTCACTGCGGTTATGGAAAATGCGTAGTCACCTTTCAGAATTTCGTACGCCCTGAATATGGAGCCTTTAAGGTCTCCTGACGAGTTGTAATACTCTTCTATTACATGGACGAGGGTTTCACCGTCATTTTCGCCATTAAAATGGTGGCCTTTTTGGATCAAATTTTCTCTTAAAAATGGTGAGTTGACAATGTTACCATTGTGGGCGCCGATTAACCTTCTCCTGCAGTCAAGGTGGGGCTGTGCGTTTTCATAGGATGGTGCTCCATAGGTTGCCCATCTTAATTGTATGGTTCCCCTTTTACCTTCTACTTCCTCGAAATTTAGGTCTTTGTAAACTCTGTGAATTTTTCCGGGTGCCTTTCTTATCTCAAATGATCCGTTTTCCTTAATATATCCAATTCCTACAGTGTCGTATCCTCTGTATGCGAGCCTAAATCCTGCTTTTGTAAGTATACTTCCCAGCTCTTTCCGATCATTTTTAAAGATTATGCTGAAAAAACCGCACATATCAATCCTCCAGTTTCAAAACCAAGAATATTGTTGTTATTTCAGTAAGTAGATGGCTTCCACCGTAAGTGATGAAGGGAAGCGGAATGCCAACTACTGGGAGTAAGGAAAGATTTGACAGGACATTAACGGAAAAGTGAAAAAAGAAGAAGGCAAAAACACCAGTTAATATCAGCTTTTCTTGGCCTTCTTCCAATTCAATTTTTCTAAGCAAAAAGCTGAGAAAAGCCATAAAAGTAGCAATTATAATAATAAGGCCTGCGAAACCGAATTCCTCGCCAATGCTTGAAAACATAAAATCTGTATGGGCAGCGGGTAGGAAAGCGAGTCCTTTTTGGGTACCTTTTCCTGGACCTTTACCAAAAATTCCGCCAGAACCTAAGGCAATTTTAGCTTGGTATATTTGCCAACCTTCTCTACTCTTACTTTTTTCAGGGTTTAAGAAAGCGGTTAGCCTGTATCTCTGGTATGGTTTTAAAACCTTTTGCCATACAAAGGGTGTTGATAAACTTACAGCAGTGAGAAAGCTAATAGTTAAAACCTTTTTATACAACGCCTCTTTGGAAATTAAAAGAAAAATCAATAGAGTTAAGTATAGAATAGTCGTTGACAATAAATGAGCAGAGGCTATCATCGTAATAGGGGTTAGAATGATAAGTCTTGTAATAAAGGGGTCAATCCCTGATATCCAGCTCATAAGAAAGGCAATAAAGAGGAAAGTTAGAGCCGTTCCGAGGTCTGGTTGAAGCATCACGAGAATAAAAGGAATTAACGTATATCCCAAGGCTTTAATCAACCTGCTTTTGAGTGGTTTTTGGGTGTTGGAGAGGATTTTGCTTAATATTAAAATAAGGCCGAGCTTTGCAATTTCAGACGGTTGGAGTTGCATAAATCCAAGGTTTATCCATCGATTAACTCTCCCTTTACCCCCTATCAGGACAATAACTAAAAGAATTAGAGAGAAGTAGTATATCCAATGTCCGTAATTTAGAATGTGTTCCTTTCTTATAAAAAGAAAAATAGTGAAAAGAGAGACCGTAAAGATTAAAGCCTTAGAAAGTTGAGAAAAGAAGTAAGATTTGTTGATAAAATACAACTCTAAAAGTCCTATAGCGGTCAAAAATAAAGCACTGATGATAAGGATACTATTTCTTTTCACCCAACAACCTCCTCGCAATAGTTATGGCTATAGGAGCTGCTGCTTCACTTCCGTGCCCCGCATTTTCTACAACAACGGTTAACACATATGTAGGGTCATCGTAAGGGAAAAAACAAGTAAACCAGGAATGCTCTTTTCCGTGTGGATTTTGAGCAGTTCCTGTTTTTCCGGCTATTTTGTATGAAGGATTGTAGAGGTATCCTACTGTTCCATGCGGACTTTCAACGGTTAATCGCATGCCTTCTTTTACAATATTAAAATATTCCAGGGGTAGATTTAGGGTAATATATTCGGTTTTTTCGCCTTTTTTTACTATTGGTTTGGTGCACCTTCCGTTTCCAGCTATTAGTCCAGTTACTAAAGCCATCCATGCAGGAGTGACCTGGACTTCACCTTGCCCTATAGACCAGTTAATAACAGAGCTTGGAAGGAGTAGCTTGTTTTTCATCATCTTACTGGTTGGAATTAGTATTGAATATTCGCCAATTAGATCAATTCCGGTTTTTTCAGGTAAGTTAAAGTGATCAAGGGTTTCTATGAATTTCTGCGTTCCTATTCTTGCTCCGACATTATTAAAATATGAATTACACGATTGTGCAATTGCTTGGGTTAAATTGAGTAAACCGTGTCCTTCTGCTTTCCAGCAAAGCCATCTTCTCTTTCCAAAGGTAAAGCCACCTGTGCAGTTGAAAGTCGTATATTCACTTATCACTCCAGTGTATAAACCTATAAGAGCAGTAATAAGTTTGAAAGTTGATCCAGGTGGATAAAGTCCCTGTAAGACTCGGTTTAGTAAAGGTTTTTCTTTGTTCGAAGCGTAATAATTCCACTTAACGTTAAGGCTTTCAGGGTTAAAATAAGGTTTTGAGTAAAATACTAAGACTTCTCCTGTTTTAATGTTCATTCCAAATGCAGCACCTCGCGGATAATTTTCAAATAAGGAGTCTAATAGAGCTTGGATTTTTATGTCTATTGTTAGGAAGACCTCTTCACCTTCTATTGGTTCTATTGGGGGCCGTGGATTAGTAGTTACAACATTCCCTCTTGAGTCTAAAGCGATAAACCTGGAACCATCTTCTCCCCGCAGTACTAAGTCAAAACTTCTTTCGACCCCTGCCTTTCCAATAAAATCCCCCGGATCGAGATTGAATTTTCTTATTTCATCTTTAGATGCTTCGCTAACATAACCTATAAGGTGTGCGGCATATTTGGCATAAGGCGTGTAAACTCTCACTGGATCTGAGTCTATAACGATACTTTTAATATTTGGCGATTTTTCTAATAGCTTTATGGTGATTTCGTATGAAAGATTTCCTTTAATCTCAACATAATTTCCTTTATTTTTAAGTGTATCTGGATTTATTGTAAAATCGCCTAAAAGTTTTTTTAGAGTTGTGTAGTCTTCATCTTTCAAAAACTTTGGTATTGCCATCAAGCGGAAGGCGGGTTTCCAGTATGCAAGTAAAATACCATTTCTATCATATATCTTGCCCCGTGGTGCATGAATTTTATATTCTTTAAGAAAATTGTACGTTGCCTTTTGTAGGAAAGATTCATGCTCAATTATTTGAAATTGAAATAGCCTAATTACAATAATCCCAGAGATTAACCAGAGTAAAGTTCGAAGGATATTTATTTTACTCATACAAAAAATGCTGCAATTATTGCCAAGGCAAGGGTTAAGATAAATTTTGATCCGATTGCCATCAAGCTTATGTTCCAGAGTAAGGAATAAATAACGAAGGGTAATGTGACAAACCCTATTGCGAAAATTAATTTGGCGGGTGCAAAGGTTAAATTAAAATTACTCTTTGCCCAACTGGTTGATAGAGTTAGTAAGGGAAAAGAAATTGGTGATACCCAGATTTTGTCGACGTTGAATCCGTCGTGAACCAAACCGCTTAAAAAAGCCCAGAAAAGCAAAGCAGGTGTATCATATTTAAGGGAAAGAAATAGCAATACAATTATAGAAATGTCGGGAAAGTTTTTGGAATGTACGACAGTCGTTGCTGAGGCAAGTAATAATATTATTATGCCAGTAATACTAATTTTTTGATTTTCCATAGATCACTACAATCCTTGAGGTAAAAGGCTTGAAAAACGGTTCAATTTTCGCTCTGTAAAATATTGGATTATAAATGTCTTTCTGATAGTCTTTAACTGTGCCAACTGGAATGTAGGGTTTTGCATAACTTGAGAGCCGGGATGTATAAAGTGTGTCTCCTGTATGAATTTCTGCGTCAATGGGCACGTATAAAACCAAAGGAATTTCTCCTCCCTGTAGGATTCCTGTATAGTATGGATGGATTGACTCAACTCCCACTTTGAAGCTTTCGTCATAAATTGTTTTTATCCTGATTAGTTCTCCTCCTTCCATCTCGACCTTTCCCACCAGATACCCATTTAAATCAACAACAGTACCTTCAATTAAGCTTCCTATTTTTTCAGATTTTACTTTTACCACTATTTCCTCAGGGATCCCCAGAGGAATGTATTGAAGAATTTCTCCTACGCACGCAGTGCTCGATGAGCCGATAAAATTATTTTCAGAGAAACCTCTATCGTTTAGTTGCTCTCTTAGCTTTTGATTCTCGATGTTGAGCTTTATTGAGTTCCTTTCTACATTGTAAAGTAAAAGTAAGAGATTGCGAGTGTAAATGAAGGGGAAATAAAAGGATTTTGAGAGAATAAATGCAACTTCCTCTTTAACACCTCTTATGTTAACGAAAATCGTTAGCAAAAAAAACAAAACAAAGAGTTTTTTCTCCATTCAATCGATAAAATCCGTTCTTTTAACCATTGTTTTAGAGGAAGCAGTTAACACTTGCTGGTATTTGTCTATATTTTCCAATATTTTCCCTGCCCCAAGTACGACGCAATGTCTCGGATTTTCAGAGACTTTTATAAGGATATTCGTTTCTTCCATAAGAAGATCAGGGAGTCCTTTAAGCAAAGACCCACCCCCTGTAAGGTAAATTCCTCTGTCTATTATATCAGCGACCAGTTCGGGAGGTGTCTGCTCTAAGGCCTTCTTTAATGCGAAAACAATTTCGTTAAGTGTATGCCTTAGAGCGGTTCGGACCTCGGAACTCGAGATTTCTATAGTCTTAGGAGCACCACTTATGAGGTCTCTACCCCTTACTTCCATTTTCTCCTCTGGATATGTAGGAAAAGCATTTCCAAGTTTAATCTTTATTTCTTCTGCTGTTTGTTCTCCAATAGCAATTCTATATTTTTCTTTAATGTACGTTGCTATTGCTTCATCCATCTCATCTCCGGCAGTTCTTATGGATTTATTTACCACAATTCCGGAAAGAGAAATTACAGCAATCTCTGTAGTACCAGCACCTATATCTATTACCATATTCCCTACCGGTTCTTCTATGGGTAGTCCCAAACCTACTGCAGCGGCAACAGGTTCAGATACCATGTGAACCTTTTGAACACCAGCAAGTAGTGCTGCATCTCTCACAGCACGTCTTTCGACATCAGTAATTCCGGAAGGTACAGAAATTAAAACCACCGGTCTAATTAATATATTCTTTTCCAGTACTTTGTTTAAAAAGTATATGATCATTTCCTGAACCATGTCAAAATCTGCAATTACACCATCTTTCATAGGACGTTTCGCTACAACGGTTTCTGGTGTTTTTCCAAGCATTTTCTTGGCTTCAATTCCACAGGAAATAACTTTGCCAGTATAAAGGTCCATTGAAACCACTGAAGGTTCATCCAGAACCACACCTTTTCCCTTTACGTAAATCAAGGTGCTGGAAGTTCCAAGATCGATAGCAATCTCATTTTTCAAAAGATTTGCTAACCCCTTTAAGAACCTTAGCATTTATTAAATTCCTCCTTAAGTTTGTAAAGTAAGTTTAAAGCTTCTCTTGGACTTATTCCATCAACATCAATGGTTGATAACATTTCGCAGATTTTACATTGGTTTTTGTGTACCTCTTCTCTCTCAAAGAGGTTGAGCTGTTTAATATTGGACCTTATTCTTTTTGTAAGCTCGTTTTCCTTCCTTTCCAGCTGGCTTGCTATTTCTCTTGCTCGCTCTATTACTTCTTCGGGAAGACCAGAAAGGGCAGCGACATGAATTCCGTAACTTTTATTTGCGGCTCCTTCAACAAGTTTTCGAAGAAAAACTACATTTCCTTCCCACTCTGCTACTTTCATGTGGTAGTTTTTCACTTCTGGATGTATTCGAGAAATCTCCGAAAGTTCGTGGTAGTGTGTTGCAAAGAGGGTTTTTGCTTTAATCTTTTCAACTATATATTCAACACATGCCCAGGCTATTGCAATACCATCGGTGGTTGAGGTACCGCGGCCAATTTCATCGAGAATAAGCATTGAATTGGAGGTTGCATTTCTCATTATTTCTGCGGTTTCAAGCATTTCGGCCATAAAGGTTGAAACCCCTTTTGTAATATCGTCGGACGCCCCAATTCTTGCAAATATTCTGTCTGTAAGAGGTATTTCAGCATAAGAGGCAGGGACAAAGCAACCCATATGGGCCATGATCATTATGATAGCTACTTGCCTTAGGTAGGTTGACTTTCCAGACATGTTTGGCCCCGTGATAATGTAGAGTATGTTGTTTTCGGTATCCAGCACTGTGTCGTTTGGGATAAAGGGAGATTTCAGGTTTTTCTCAACTACCGGGTGTCTTCCTTCTTTAATGATTAACTTTGTACCCGTTGTAATTACTGGTTTGGTGTATTTGTACGATCTCGAAACCTTTGCAAAAGCCTGAATTAAGTCCAGTTCCTTTATGAATGCAGTTAAAGCCACAATTTCCTTTGAAAAATTTAAGACAGAATTTCTGAGGTTTTCTACAATTTCTTTTTCAATCGAGATAATTTTCTCTTCTGCCGATAAAAGCTTTCCTTCAAGTTCTTTAAGCTCTTCGGTATAGAACCTTTCGGCATTTTGAAGAGTCTGTTTTCTAATGAAGTACGAGGGAACCTTATCGAGGTGTGATTTGGTTACCTCGTAGTAAAAACCAAAAACTTGGTTGTATCCAATTCTTAGATTTGGAATTCCTGTTTTTTCTCTTTCTCTTTTCTCCATTTCGAGAAGTTTTTCTTTGGAATGGGTTAAGAGAAATTTTAATTCGTCAAGCTCCTTGTTTACACCACTTTTTACCCAACCCGGAGGGGTAGCAGGTGGATCCTCTTCAATGGTAGACTCAATGTTTTTTATCAATAGTTCAAAATCTTGTGAAGTTGAAGGGAAGGCAAACAATTCCTCGTTTTTAAGTAAATTCTCTATTTCTTTGAAGGCTTTAATGCTTTCAACAAGTCTTAAAAAGTCCCTAATATGAAATTTTTGCGTGGAAAATCTGGAGATGATTCTTTCTAAATCGGAAATTTTTTTCAGCTCCTCCCTGACCTTTTGATGTTTTTCCTGGTTTGTCAAAAAGAATTCAACTCTGCACAGCCTTTTTTTTATTAAATTTATATCTCTTAGTGGTGTCAAAATAGTTTCTTTTAGGTAACGACTTCCCTGTGGAGTTATTGTCTCCTTTAGGTGGTGATAAAGGGTATCTTCTTGTTCTCCATAAGGTTTTTCTAAAAGCTCTAAGTGTTTTGCTGTTTTAGCATCAATTTTTAGAATTTTTTCATTGTCAATTCGCTTGATTGTTCTCAGGTGACTTAGCATTCCAGGTTTTTTCTCCTCTAAATAGTTTATTAGATTGAATATTGCACGAAGCTCAGACTGGTCATCTTGCAAATTTATAATTTTTATGTCTGGGACGCCAAAGAATTTGCAGATTTTTTCTATAATTGAATCTCTGGCCAAAAGCGTTGATGCAATTCTTGTGTAATTAAATTCATACCTGTCCTTCAGCTCAAAGTAAAGGTCATCTTCCACCAGGATCTCTTGAATGTTGTGAGTTTCTATACGATTTATCAGCTCTTCCAAAGTGCCGCTTTCTATAAAGATTTCCCCCGTCCCTATATCTGCAATGGCAATAGCCCCTTTTTCCTTCAAAAAAGTCAGAGAGCCAATGAATACGTGTTCAGTTTCTTCACTAAAGTCTGGATGATAAAAAGTTCCCGGGGTCAATACTTCAACAACTTCCCGTTCCATCAATTTTTTACCTTCGCCGAGTTGTTCACAGATTGCGACCTTATAGCCATTTTTTACCAATTTTTCGAAATACTGCCAGGCTGCCTTTGCTGGAATGCCTGCAAGGGGTGCCCTGTGGTTTTTATAAAGAGGTTTAGATGTAAGGGTTATGCCTAATACCTTTGAAGCAACATGGGCATCATCGTAAAGGAACTCATAAAAATCGCCAATTCTGAAGGCCAACAAAGTGTCCTTGTTTTTCTCCTTCAAGGCCTTATATTGGGTAAGAAGTGGTGTCTGATACATGAAATAATTTTAATTTTTAAAATCAAAACTCGCAAAAGTCGAATTTTGGCTTTGCAAATTGCCACCTTTTTAACTTTTTGTTTTTAACCCTTTTGTTGAAAAAAGGATGTTTTTAACTTATACTTAACCAAAAGCAGAGATTTTTAAACTGGAGGTGAAAATATGGCTGGTCATTCCAAATGGGCTCAAATTAAGCATAAAAAAGCAAAGGTTGATGCTCAGCGCGGAAGAATTTTTACGAAAGTGATCAGGGAAATTACGGTTGCTGCGAAGCTTGGAGGTGGTAATCCAGAAAATAATCCACGTCTTCGTATCGCAATTGAAAAAGCTAAAGAAATAAATATGCCATGGGAAAATATAGAAAGGGCTATAAAAAGAGGTACTGGAGAGCTTGAAGGAGTTGAGTATGTAGAGACCATATTTGAAGGGTTTGGTCCAGAAGGTGTTGCCTTTATAGTGAAAGTTCTTACTGATAACAAGAATAGAACCAGTGGAGAAATCAGGCATATCTTCTCCAAACACGGTGGTCATCTTGGAGCACCGGGAAGTGTCGCATGGCAGTTTACGGAAAAAGGGATAATTTACATTGACAAGGATAAAGTTTCTGAAGATGCAGTGTTGGAAATTGCACTGGAAGCAGGGGCAGAAGATGTAAAAGAAGAAGGGGATTCCTTTGCTGTTTATTGCGATCCTAAGGATTTTGAAAGGGTTAAAAATGCATTTAAGGAAAAAGGAGTAGAGATTTCGGAAGCCGATATTACAATGCTTCCACAATCCACAGTAAAAATTGAGGACGAGAAAACAGCAGAAAAAATTCTGAAATTAATGGATGCCCTTGAAGAGAATGACGATGTTCAAAAGGTCTTTGCGAACTTTGATATTCCTGAAAGTGTGCTCCAAACTATAGCAGCGAAATCCTGATTAAATGTTGATTTTGGGAATTGATCCCGGTTTGAAGGCAAGTGGCGTTGCCATTATTGACCATAATTATACTGTCAAGTTTTCCGAAACTCTTTATACTGAGGCGGGGAGCTTGGGTGAGCGTCTGAATGTCATTTATGAAGGAATTAGTAAGGTACTTGATGATTGGAACCCCGATGTAGTTGTAATAGAGAGCACCATTTATTACAGGAATGTGAAAACTGCCCTTACGCTGGGTGCAGTGAGGGGGACTTTCCTTCTTGCGGTTGCACAGAGGGGAATTGAAGTTGCAGAAATTTCCCCGACTAAGGTAAAGGTTAGCCTTACTGGCCAAGGAAGGGCAAAGAAGAAGCAGGTTGCCTATATGGTTAAGAACCTGGTGAAGCTTAATAGAGACTTGACAGAACACGAATTTGATGCTGTTGGCGTGTGTATTGCTTATTTGAGGAGTCTAAAAAATGCTTTACGCCTTAGAAGGTAAAGTAGTTGAGAAAAGAGATGTGCACGTTTTTCTCAACGTCAATGGCCTTGTCTTCGACATTCTCGTCGCTCCCTCCTTCGCCGAGGAACTTATCGTTGGAACCGTTAATTTTATTTACGTTAGCATGGTAGTTTTTGAGGAGAGTGTTGTTTTATACGGTTTTAAAACTCCTGAGGAGCGCGAGATTTTTAATTATCTCATTAAATTGCAAGGCATTGGGCCTAATCTGGTTTTCCGAATAATGTCGGCATTGAGTGTAGAGGAGTTGAAAGAGTGTTTGGAAAAAGGTGATGTTAAGAGGTTGTCGCAAATAAAGGGTGTTGGAACTAAGAGAGCGGAGCGTATAATCTTTGAGGCCCAAGGGATTACTATGAAGACTGGAGAGAGAAAGGTTGAAGAGTCGGTAAGGTCAAAGGCGATTTCTGCCCTTGTGTCCCTCGGATTGAAGGAACAGGACGCTATAAGTTTGGTTGATAAAGCAATTAAGAGTATCGGAAAACCTGTTAACCTTGAAGAGCTTATCAAAGCTGCATTGGGAGGTGGTGGTGAGAATAACTGATCCAAAGGGGGTTTTTGACGAAGATAGGGAACTGGATAAAACTCTAAGGCCTCTTTCCTTTGAAGAGTTCGTGGGGCAGGAAAAAATTAAAGAAAATCTAAAAATTTTCGTAAAAGCTGCAAATTTGCGAAATGAGCAGTTGGACCACGTTTTGCTTCTTGGCCCGCCTGGTCTCGGAAAAACAACTCTGGCTTATATTATTGCGAATGAGATGGGGGTTAACATAAAAGCCACATCAGGTCCTATCATTGAAAGGCCTGTTGACCTTGTTGGAATCTTGACTTCTCTTAGGGAACGGGATGTGCTTTTTATCGATGAGATACACAGGCTCCCCCGAGCGGTTGAAGAGTATCTTTATTCGGCGATGGAAGACTTTAAAATCGACATAGTGCTCGATAAGGGCCCTAA
Source organism: uncultured bacterium (assembly GCA_964654765.1). GTDB lineage: Bacteria > Hydrothermota > Hydrothermia > UBA1063 > UBA1063 > UBA1063. The sequence goes on from CAZZKY010000020.1 coordinate 17,189, forward strand.
AGCTGAATCTGTGAGAATAGATATCGCGCCATTTACTTTAATTGGTGCAACGACAAGGGTTGGATTGTTAACATCTCCGTTAATATCGCGTTTTGGAATGTCTTTTAGACTGGATTATTACAGTGTTCAGGAACTTTATAAAATAATCCTTCGTTCGGCCCAATTGTTAAAAGTGCAAATTAGCGATGAAGGCGCGTTGGAGATTGCAAGAAGGTCAAGGGGAACTCCAAGGGTAGCCAACCGCCTTCTTAGAAGGGTAAGGGACTATGCGGAAGTGAAATCCAACGGGATTATAGATAAGGACCTTGCCGTATATGCTTTGAACAATTTGGATGTGGATGAAAAAGGTCTCGACGAAATGGACAAGAAGATTTTGAGAACGATTATAGAAAAGTTTAATGGAGGACCAGTTGGTATAAAGACCCTTTCTCATGCAGTATCAGAGGATCCTGGAACTATTGAAGAGGTGTATGAACCCTTCCTTTTAAGGGAAGGGTTTCTCAAGAGGACTACGAGGGGCAGAGTTGCAACCCCTTTAGCTTACAAACATTTGGGTTACGATATGAAAAACTTTAATCTTGAGTTGTTTAAAGAGCAGGAGGTTCACAATGAAGATTAAATTGAGAGAAAAAGATGCATTGATTATTGTTGACTTGCAGAATGATTTTTGTCCAGGAGGTGCTCTCGCTGTCCCTGAGGGGGATAAGATTGTTCCTGTTTTGAATACTTATGTAGAGCGTTTTTCATCAGGAAAATCGTTGATAGTAGCTACAAGGGATTGGCATCCTGAAAACCACATTTCTTTCATAGAGCAGGGCGGCATATGGCCTAAACATTGTGTTCAGAATACAAAGGGTGCTGAATTTCACCCTGATTTGAAATTGCCACAGGAGGCAATAATAGTATCTAAAGCAACAGAGCCAGAAAAGGAGGCTTATTCCGGGTTCGATGGAACTGGCTTAGAGAAAATTTTAAAGGGGAGAGGCGTAACCAGGCTTTTTGTAGGTGGTCTTGCAACGGATTACTGTGTTAAAGCTACTGTTCTTGATGCTCTGAGACTTGGATTTTGTGTCTTTTTACTACTTGATGCGGTGAAAGGTGTGAATGTACAGCCAGAAGATTCGGAAAGAGCAATTATTGAGATGCTCGAAAAAGGCGCTATCGGAATAGTTTTTGAAGAGCTCAAGTAAGACCAATTCATTTTAATGGTTCCCAGAGTCGTAGCTTTGATGAGTGGAGGTGTTGATTCCACTGTTGCAGCTCTCGCTTTAAAGGAACAGGGATATGAGGTAATAGGTGTTACCTTCAACTTTAATACCCGATGTGGGAGGGCTCAAGATATTGAAGATGCTAAGAAAATGGCTAAAAAAATCGGCATAAGGCACGAGGTATTTGATGTCTCTGATTACTTTAAAAAAGAAATTATTCAATATTTCTTGGACGAGTACAAAAGGGGACGTACCCCGAATCCCTGTGCTCTTTGCAATAGAAGAGTTAAATTAAGCTTGGGCTTAAAGATTGCTAAAGGGTTTGGATGTGATTTTGTTGCTACAGGTCATTATGCGAGGGTAACGCGAGAAAATGGAGAAGTTCACTTGAGAAAGGCCCTATGGGAGTATAAATCACAGGAATATTATCTTGCTTTGATTGAAAAAGTACATCTTGAGAAATTGATCTTGCCCCTCGGAGAGATGTCAAAGGAGGAGGTGAGGGAAAAGGCGAAAAAGTTTGGGCTTGAAGTTCACGATAAAGAAGAGAGTCAGGATGTTTGTTTTGTGGGTAAGGACTACCGGGCATTTCTTCTAAAGAGAGGCTTTGAAAGGAAAGAGGGCCTGATATTGGACGAAAATGGTAATATTCTCGGAAAACATGATGGTTATTATTTCTTTACCATCGGTCAAAGGAGAGGAATTGGGGTAGCAATGGGCAAGAGGCTTTATGTGAAAAAAATTGTTCCCGAAGATAATCTTGTAATCGTTGCCCCTTTGGAAAAATTATACAGCGATAGTTTTATTGTTAAGGATATGAATTTTTTAGAGAAGGTAGTGGAGGGGGAACGGTTAGAGGTTAGAGTAAGGTATAGGGGTAAAACTGCGGAGTGCACCCTTTCCCCTTTATCTGATGGAGGTTATAAGGTTATTCTTGGTGAGAAGCTCTTTGCAATTACTCCTGGACAGGTTGCAGTGTTCTACCGGGGAGATATTGTTGTTGGTGGAGGTATAATTGATGAGTGAGCACAAAGTAAGAGCTTTGGCACTTTTATCAGGTGGACTTGATTCCACACTTTCAGCTTTAATTATGCAAAAGCATGGAATTGAGGTCAAGGGGATTGTTTTTGTTACTCCCTTCTCTTCCTCAGAGGTTGACTTGAGAAGAATTTCAGAATCTAAAAGAGCTTATTACTGTAAAGTTGGTATTGATGTTGATGTTTATGAAATTGTTGAAGAATATTTTGAGATTGTAAAGAATCCCCTGCATGGTTATGGTAAAAACTTGAACCCATGCATTGATTGTAAAATTTTGTTTCTAAGAAAAGCCAAAGAGTTGTTGGGTAAGTATGGTGCTGATTTTATCATAACTGGTGAAGTTTTGGGACAAAGGCCAATGTCGCAAATGCTGAATTCTCTATTACATATTGAAAAAGAGGCAGGGGTTGAAGGCCTCGTGATAAGGCCCCTCTCTGGGAAGTTGTTACCCCCTACAAAGCCTGAGCTGGATGGAATTATTAAGAGAGAGTGGCTCTTGGCTATAAAGGGAAGGGGAAGGAAAGAACAACTTGAATTGGCAAGGGAACTGGGATTGACAGAATTTCAACAACCTGCAGGGGGGTGTTTGCTAACGGTACCAGGTTTTTCAGAACGCCTTAGAAAAGTTTTGCTAAGAAATGAACTGGACCTATTTCACGTGGCTCTAATTAAGTTGGGAAGGCATTTCTTTATAAACGGTAAAAGATTGATAATAGGTCGGAACGAGAAAGAAAATCAAGAGATTTTGAGAATAACTTCGGATAAGTTCATTATTTTTGAGCCCATAAGTACTAAAGGCCCGATAGCGGTTTTTGAAAGCCCAGATTTAGATATAGAATCATTAAACACTATTCTCAAAATTGTGGCGAGGTATTGTGACAAGAAAGAAAACGTTGAATTTTCTATTAAATTACCGTCAGGGCAAAGCTTTAGCTACCAGATTGAAAAGCCTTTCGACCCATCGGAAGTTGAAAGATACAGAAATCAGTAAATTCGGAGAAGTTTAAGCTTCTCACGGGCTTTCTTGAAGAAATCTTTTGCGGTTTGGGTTCTATAATCTGGGTAGGTCCAGGGGAGCTCTTTGAAGCCTTCCTTCTTTGAGAATATAAGTGTTACCTCAGCATAAATCCCCTCAGATATGTAAACCCTGTGGGAATAGTTTTTGGTGGTAAAAAGTATCACATTGGAGAGGGTTATATAACCGGGGTCAATGTTAATTGTTCGCTTTCCGGATACTGAGAATTTGTTTTCTATTTCATTTGAGAGTAGTTTTACTTTGTGAAGACCCTCTAAGGACCTGAGCCCCTTAAATAGGACCCAGCACCTTAAGAGTCCTTTGCCCATTTCCTCAGCGTAATAATCAGTAAAACTATCGAAAGGTAACACTTCGGATAAGAAATCAATTTCACCGATGGGATTTAAAATTTCTCCAAGCCTTGCAATGTTTACCTCTTGTGAAATAATGCCACTGAATAGGATTACATCCTCTGGAGTTTTGATTTCACCCATGCTTAAATTATAAATCATGTCGTCAAAAAATCGGCCTGGCTGTGGTCTAACCTTTATAATTTAAGGATATGAGTGACGACATTTTCTTTATGAAAAAAGTTTTTGAACTTGCAAAGCTGGGAGAGGGCTTTACTTCTCCTAATCCTATGGTGGGTGCTGTAATTGTAAAGGAAGGTAGGGTCGTCGGTATCGGATATCACAAGAAAAAGGGAGACAAGCATGCTGAGATAAGGGCGATAGAGGATGCAGTTGGACATTTGGAAGGTTCCACCCTTTACATTAATCTGGAACCCTGTGTTCATCAAGGCTCTACACCACCTTGTGCACCTGTGGTTGCTCAGGTGGGGATTAAAAGGGTTGTGATTTCCAATATCGATCCTAATCCGCTCGTTAAAGGAAAAGGAGTCGAATATTTGAGGAGCAAAGGTATAGAAGTCCTCACAGGGGTTCTCGAAGAAGAAGGGTATTTTCTCAATCGATTTTTCTTTCATTATATGAAGACGGGCTTTCCGTACGTAATTGGAAAGATGGCTTTGAGTATGGATGGATTCATCGCCGACAATAGAGGAAATTCAAAATGGATTACTGGTGAGGATTCAAGAAAGTATGTACATAGGTTAAGAGGAAATGTTGATGCTATAATGGTTGGGAAGGGCACCATCGAAAAGGATAATCCTTCACTTTTGCCTCGATTTATATATTCCCCCAGATTGCCTGCAAAAGTTGTCGTCGCAAGGAAACCATTTAATAATTTTGATTATCAGATTTTTGATTCAGAGGGGATAGTCTATATCGTGACCGTAAAGAATTCTAAATGGCGCGTTCCACCAAATTTAAGGGCAAAAATCGAACTCGTTGAAGTTGATGGGCTGGAAGACGGTACCATTGACCTTAGGGAGGCTCTTATTGCTCTTGGAAAAAAAGGAATTCAATCTATTCTCTGTGAGGGAGGGAGTTTTCTAATGGGTGAACTCTTAAAGCTTGGACTTGTTCAAGAGTTGGTTATTTTCTACTCAAATTTGATTCTGGGAAGTGGATTAAAGCCCTTTAGTGGGTTTTCCCTGGCAATAGATAAGGGAATTAAGGATTTTAAGCTTTATGAGCGGTTAAGTTTCCAGAATGACACTATGGTGAGGTTCTTAAAAAATGACTGAAAAAATAATTTCTTATCTGTCAAATTTTATTACAAGTAAGGAAGTGCTGGTATTTGTTGTGTCAATGCTCCCTGTGGTGGAGCTAAGGGGCGCAATTCCAATTGCTGTTTTTCAGTATAATTTCCCCCTCTATAAGGCTTTTGCTCTTTCCGTAGTTGGCAACGTTTTGATTACCGTGCCCCTTGTATTTATGATAGACTTTGCAGAAAAACACTTTAGGAAATTTGCTTTTTTAAGCAAGTTAATGGATAAAGTTATGTCCAAGGCATATAAACGTAAGGGGTATGTTGAAAAGTATGAGTTTCTTGGCCTTTTTCTTTTCGTCGCAATCCCTTTACCTGGAACGGGAGCCTGGACTGGGGCAATAATCGCCTACCTTTTGTCAATGAATAAATGGTTTGCTTTTTTCTCGATCTCCCTCGGTGTTCTGGTAGCAGGGATTCTGGTTAGTTTTTTCACTTCCTTAGGGTTTTTAAAAGGTTTGCTGGTAGCGGTTTCTACATTATTTGTGATTAACAGAGTGGCTTCTTATTTTCTGGATAAATTTTACAAAAGGGCTTAAAATATTTTATTAACAGGAGGAGTTGGATGAGAGCAAATTTGAGTTATAGCTACAAAGATGTGTGGAATAGCATAAAATACAGTTTCAGTTTCAAGAAACTGTGGACCCAACTCCAAGGCCTAATTCTGGGAGTCTTTATTTATTCGATATTTTCTTATTTAGCACTACTCTTGTCCGGTTATTCTATTAAGGAAATATGGAATTACTGGAAGTTTGTTCCAATACCGGTTGGAGAGCCATTGTCTGTTTGGGGCTGGATTCTTTTGATAATTGGCATTGCAGGCCTTTTGGTGTTTACTTATATTTATGCAGTTGCTGTGGCCAAAATTACTGTTGAACAGTTAAAAGGGGATGAATTTTACGAGGTAAAAGATGCTGTAATTTATGCGAGGAAAAAGGGATGGCCAGTTATCACGACTCCTCTGAGTATATTGTTCGTAATCTTATTTATCCTTCTTTGTGGTGTTGTGCTTGGCCTTTTAGGAAAAATACCCTATCTTGGTGAGATTATCCTTTTGATTAGCGCAATTCCTGCCATCGTAATGTGTTTTTTCCTGGTTTACCTATTCTTCGCTTTTGTTATTTCGCTGATACTTCCCGTTTCGGTTGTTTCTCTACAGGAATCAGATACCTTTGATACCTTGTTCGAGGTCTTTTCAACTTTAAACGAGCAACCATTTCGTTTCCTTCTTTATCAGCTTTATGTTATAATTTCGGCTGTCTTTACCTCTTCACTTTTCGCTTGGGCTCTTGGGAGGGCAGTCTGGATAATGGACAAAGTGCTTTCAGCATCCTGGCTTATGGGTTCTAAATTTAAAGCCATTGAAGAGGCTGCTCTCTACTTTTTTACAACTTCACCACTATTTGGGTCTCTTTATTCCTATCTCAAGTTTCTGGGAATTCATAAAATCTTGAGCGTCCCATCTGTCCTTCCTGCGGAGGGTGGACTTGTTAATTTGGTAGGGTTTTTCTTCGGTATAGGGCTCTATATTATGGTTTTCCTTGTTATTGCCCAGGTGCTAAACTCGCTTAATGTTGGAACATTGCTTTCGTATCTTGTAATTGTTAAGAAAAAAGATGACCTGGACCTTCTGGAAGTAAAGAAGGAAGAGGAAAAGATGGAGGAGACAGGTTCACAACCCAGCGGAGGTGGGGAAGGTAATTGATAGGGATAGAACTGGATTTTGAAACCTTCCGATTTATCAGGCGAGAAAGGGGACGTATTCTTGAGTTTCTTGAAGGGAGCATTAAAGATTTAGGTAAATTAAAAGGTGAAGATATTTACATATCTGTCTCTGCTCCCAAGGTAGTTGGTAAGTTTTACGATGGTAAAGTGAGTCAGAGGATAGTCGAGGAAGAATTCGGCGTTTCTTTCGAGATCAGAAAGAAAGACTTTAAAATTGGTAATAAACCGTACACCTTCGTTGGGGCAGTGGAGAGAGAAACCTATGAATTGGCGATGGGTTTGATTGAAAGCTTAAAGATTCCTAAGGTTAAAAGAATTGATTTTTCCCCCTTTGTCTTTCACGATCTTTTGTATGCTCTCAATTTTGCTTCAAGGTATAAAGATTTTCTGGCTATTCATTTTGGGAAAAATTGTTTTTATTACACCGTGTGCAAGGAAGGAACAATTAGGTTGGTTTCTTCTGCCGAGATGGAAAGCTATACCAATATAGTGAGTGAGTTGGTTAAAACCTTTTTTGAGGAGGGGTTAACGGTTGCCGTTGTTTCGGGAGATTACACTAAGGAATTGACCATGGAATTGAAGGAAATTGCCGAGGATGTTGATGTTGAGATTTTAAATCCTTTCGTAGGTTTTAGTATTATTTCACCTAAGGAGGTAAAGCAAACGCTCTATTCCCTTGCTCTCGGAGTTACTCTATGATATTGAGATTTGATTTTAGAAAAAAGAAAAAGCCATTAAAGCCTTTGATTTTAACAGTTTTTCTGGTACTGATTTTATCGCTTCTGGTTACTCAAAAAGAAGAATTAATTAAGTTCAGTAAATCCATAAACATAAGTAAAGTAAGCAAAACTGTTGCCTCGAAAAATATTAAGGTAACTAAAATTCAGAAGGCGAGAGATATTAACGCGACAGCAGAGAAGCCCCAATTTGCTGAAAAGAAGCTTGTTTTATGCGGGATATTTCAATTAGAAGATCAAAGGTATGCATTTTTAAAATCTTCTGACGGGGCGAGATTCATCCTTCGAGAGGGAGAGTACGCTGGATCGTTCAAGGTTGAGAGTGTCTATATCGATTCTGTTATTTTGGTATGGAATAATGGCAAACGTGAGGTGATACAGTGGTGATTGCATATTTATTAATTTTAATGGTTAGTGGCTTCGTTTCAGTAGAGCAGGAAATAAAACTCGTGGAAATAAACGTTGGTGGGAGTTTTTCAAATGTTGAAATTCACGATTTTCCGTACGAGGGTGTGCTCGCGATCGACATAAAGGGTACCATCAAAGGTGGCTTCCCTGTGGGAAATTATCCTAACTCTTTCGTCAAAAAGTTAGAGGTTAAGAGGAACAACGGAATAGTGAGGATTATCTGTAGAATGGCTGGGCCATTTGAAATTGTGGAAAAGACTACAAGGGGAGACCTAATTAGAATTATCTTAAAGCCATTGCAGGGAAAAATTTCATTGGAAGTGGATAAAGGTTCTATAGTTCAAGCACAGCCTCCTAAAGAAGTGAGGGTGGTTGTGGAAACGGTCTTTGTAGCCAGACCCAAGCCGGTTTCTTTTAAGTGCAAAGATTTAACTGGAGCCGAAATATCTGAATTTATTAAAGTGGCTGTTGGTAAAAGTGTATCTTTGCCTAAGGAGAAAAAGTTTTCTGGATATTTTAGTTCTGTTTCTTTAGAAAAATTCCTTGTGGAATTTCCAGTTTACTTTGAGAAGTATGCAAAGTGAGAAGGGAGTCCTTTTTGTCGTTTCAACCCCTATAGGTAATTTAGAAGATATCACTATTAGGGCATTAAAAGTCCTCTCAGACTCAAATATAATACTTTGTGAAGATACAAGGGAAACGCTTAAACTTTTGAACCATTATAAGATTTCCGGTCCAAGGCTGTTAAGATACGATGAACACGTTGAAGCAAAAAGAATTCCTGAAGTAAAAGAGTACCTAAGGGATGGATTAAAAATTTCTCTTGTAACAAATGCGGGGACCCCAACCATACAGGACCCCGGTTACAGGTTGGTGAGGTCCTTAAGGGAGGAAGGATTTAAGGTCATTCCAGTTCCTGGCCCATCAGCTCTTATAGCTGCTCTTTCTGTGTCTGGTTGCCCGACGGATAGCTTTGTCTTTTATGGTTTTCTTCCAAGAAAAGAAGGTAAAAGGAGAAGGTTAATTGAGACTTTCGTTGATGAAACAAGGACTATCATTTTCTATGAATCTCCAGAGAGGATCGTAAGAACTATAAAGGAGCTTAAGGGTTTTGAAAAACTTAATGACAGGTTTATATTTATTGCAAGAGAAATGACCAAGTTATTTGAAGAGTATATTTTTTGTAAGCTTTCAGAGCTTGATGTAACCACATTGAAAGCAAAGGGTGAATTTGTTGTAATTCTGGAGGGTTCAAGTGAATGAAGAGGTAAAAAAAGTAGCAAGAAAAATGCTTTTTCCAGTGGTAAAAGTTGCAATCAAGTTTAATGTAAGTCCTAATGCCGTTACTTTAATAGGCTTTGGTATCACACTCGTAGCATCTTATCTATACGCCAAGGGCCATTTTAGAGTGGCAGGCCTCATTCTTGCCCTTGCTGGTTTGTGTGATGCTATCGATGGAGAAGTTGCAAGGAAAACTAATAGAGTAAGTAGGTTTGGTTCATTTTTTGATTCCACTATTGATAGATTTGAAGAATTTTTTGTTTTCGGAGGGATTTTGTATTACTATTCATTTTTAAAAGTCGATGCACTCCTTTCAATTATAACCTATATTGTTTTGCTTGGGTCAATAATGACAAGCTACATAAAGGCAAGAGCAGAAGGAATAGGTTTTTCTCCCACCTCTGGTCCAATGGATAGACCAAATCGATACATTTACCTTGTCCTATTTTCGATTATTGCAGGTAATGGTGTGCTTTTCAGCGTTGGAATGGGATTTTTGCTGATTTTGGTCTATTTGACAGTCATTAATAGATTTAAAGAGTTCAGAGTTTTAATAAACAAGGAGGAGCACAATGGGTGAAATCCGTGTTGCTATTATTGGTGTCGGGAATTGTGCCTCCAGTTTAGTACAGGGCGTTTATTATTACAGAAATGCGAAGCCAGGCGATTTTATCCCGGGGATTATGCATGTTGAGCTCGGAGGCTACCACATTAGTGATATTAAATTCGTGGCAGGGGTGGATATTAACATTACCAAGGTTGGTAAAGATTTATCTGAGGCAATTTTTGCTGAACCGAACTGTACTTACAAGTTCACTGATGTGCCGAAGCTAAACGCTAAAGTTTACAGAGGTATGACCCACGATGGGATTGGGAAATATCTTGAAAACATTATAGTTAAAGCACCTGGACCTACCGATGACCTTGTTAAAATTTTTAAAGACCTTGGCGTTGATGTCGTGGTGAACTTTTTGCCTGTAGGTGCAGAAGAAGCTACTAAGTGGTATGTTGAACAAACTATTCAGGCTGGAGCTGCTTTTGTGAATGGTATTCCTGTTTTCATTGCAAGCTCTCCCTATTGGCAGAAAAGATTCGAGGAAGCAGGTCTTCCAGTTTTGGGAGATGATATAAAGTCTCAAGTTGGTGCCACAATAGTACATAGAGTTCTGACTCAGCTGTTTATTGACAGGGGTGTGAAACTTGAGAGGACTGCGCAGTTAAATGTAGGCGGTAATACGGATTTCCTTAACATGCTTGAAAGAGAAAGGCTTGCTTCCAAGAAAGTTTCTAAGACCAATGCCGTAAAGTCCCTCTTGCCTTACGACATTGGAGATGAAAACATTTACATAGGACCTTCTGACTATGTCGCCTGGTTAAAAGATAGAAAATGGGCGTACATAAGACTTGAAGGAAAGTCCTTCGGAGATGTTCCTTTGAACATAGAGTTAAAGTTAGAAGTCTGGGATTCGCCTAATTCTGCTGGAGTTATGATTGACGCAATAAGATGTGCTAAAATTGCGAAGGATAGAGGTCTTAAGGGAGCAATAATTGAACCATCATCTTACTTCTTCAAGACCCCACCTCAACAGTTCCCTGATTGGAAGGCAAGGGAATTGACGGAGGAATGGATAAGAAAGTATGGTCACGGTGGAGTTAGAGATAATAGTTAATGGGTAGATGGGGTTTCTTTATAACGATTGAAGGGCCAGAAGGTAGCGGAAAAAGCACATTAACAGAAGGAATATTGAATTTTCTTAAAGAAAAGGGTTTTGACGTAGTATATACGAGAGAGCCAGGTGGTACTCCGTTGGGTGAGCGTATAAGGGATGTGATCCTCAATAGCGTTGAAAGTATGGACTCTTTCACTGAGACGTTTTTGTTTCTTGCAGCGCGAAGGGAAAATGTTATTAGAAATATTCTGCCGGCGCTGAGAGACGGTAAGGTAGTTGTTTGTGATAGGTATACTGACTCTACCATAGCGTATCAGGGATACGGAAGAGGCCTTCCCATTAAGCTACTTCGGAGATTAAATAAGCTGGCAACTGGTGGAATAAAGCCTGACATTACTCTTTTTATTGACGTGGAACCCTTGAAGGGTTTACAAAGGATTAATGGTAAAGAGTTTGATAGAATAGAAAGAGAAGACCTCCAGTTTCATGAAAGGGTTAGGGAGGGTTACCGTAAAATTGCCAAGATTGCTGGCAAAAGGGTTAAAGTGCTGGATGGCACACTCCCACCGGATGAACTTTTAAAAAAAGCTATTGCTTTGATAAAAGCAAGAATGCAAGAAAAGAAGAAAATAAGAGGTGATAATTTATGAGATTAAGAAAGGCTTTAGTCTTGATGACTGTAGTGCTTTTATCTATACTTCTCGGTTATGGAATCGGAGTTTGCAAGGAAAGAGCTTCTCTTCGAACGATGATGCAAATTTACTCCAATGTCCTTACTTATATTCAGATGTTCTATGTAGAAGAAAGAAATCCATCAGAACTTGTTGAAAATAGTATAAAAGGCATGGTTGGTGCTCTTGACCCCTTCTCTGAGTTCCTTAATCCTGAAGAAAGCGAGGAATTTTCTATTGCTACAACGGGCAAATTTGGAGGTATCGGTGCTCAGATTGGAATAAGGGATAATTGGGTCACCATTATTGCACCAATTGAGGGGACTCCGGCTTACCGTGCGGGTCTAATTGCAGGTGATCGCATTGTAGAAATTGACGGTAAATCCACGGAGGGGATGAAGGTAAATGATGCAGTTAAGCTTTTAAGGGGAGAACCTGGCACAGTTGTAAGGATTAAGGTTTATAGACCTGTTAGTCAGAAGGAGTTCTCAATTGAACTGGTTAGGGACACAATCTTTATCGACCCGATTCCATACTATGGGAAATTGGATGAAAAAACTGGTTACATCAGGGTATCAAGTTTCCAGAATGGTCTTTCCAAAGAATTTTCAGCAGTTCTTGATACTTTGAGGATGAGGGGTGTAGATAGGTTGATAATTGACCTTAGAGGCAATCCTGGTGGTTTGTTAAATGAAGCAGTCAATCTTCTCAGCCTTTTCTTTGAACCAGGGACTCTTGTGGTTTTTACAAAGGGAAGGACACCTGATAACAACTTTGAGTATAGAACTATTGGAGAAGGGAAGTATAGAGAAGTTCCAGTAGTTGTTTTAGTGGATAAGGGTTCTGCGAGTGCAAGTGAAATTGTGGCAGGAGCATTCCAAGATTGGGATAGAGGGATTATTGTAGGTGATACCACCTTTGGAAAGGGATCGGTCCAGAGGGTTTTTAAGCTTCAGGAAGGGTATGAGTTGAAACTGACGACAGCCAAGTACTATACACCTTCTGGTCGGTGTATTCACAAGTCTGAGAAGGTTGATTCTTTGGAAAAGGATGCAATCACCTATTATACAAAGGTCCTTAAAAAGCCATTAAAGGGTGGAGGGGGTATTTCGCCTCACATTACAGTAAAACAAGAGTTGATATCAAATTTTACTCAGGAAATCTACCCGCACTTTTTTAGCTTTGCCGTTGAATATAAGTCTAAGAACAAAGTTTACCAGGGAATGAACAGTACAGTGATTAGCGAGTTTAAAGAATATTTAAAAAGGAACAATGTAAAGTATTCCGACGAGGATTTTGAGAAGAATCTTGGTCAGATAAGGCGTTTATTAGACGCAGAAATTTCCGAGAAGTACCAGGGTACTAAAGGAAGGTATGCCAGCCTTTTAAAAGATGATTTGGCTGTCAAGAGAGCCCAGGAAATTCTTAAAGGATTAAAGTCTTTAAAAGATTTGAGAGATTTTATTTCCTCAAAATTGTAAAAAACACAACATGAAAGAGTTTGTGCACTTGCATTTACATTCTGAATATAGTGTTTTAGATGGGGTGCTGTTTATCGATGAGATTGTTGATTATGCTTTGAAGTATGGAATGCCAGCAGTTGCCCTTACGGATCATGGCAACCTTTTTGGTGCTATAGAGTTTTATAAGAAGGCAACGGAAAAGGGAATTAAGCCCATTATAGGAATGGAAACCTATGTTACCGATGGGTCTATGTATGAGAAAACGAAGGCTGGGGAAATATACCACCTCACATTGTTGGCAGAAAATGAGGAGGGTTACCGAAATCTCTTAAAAATCTCTACAGAATCTTATCTGAAAGGGTTTTATTATAAGCCAAGGGTTGACAAGGAATTTTTGAAGAAACACTCGAAGGGGCTCATTGCTCTTTCGGGTTGTCTTCAAGGTGAGCTTTCGAGGAAAATATTACTTGGTTATGACGAAACCGAATTGCAAAAAACCCTTCAGTCTTATTTAGAAATTTTCGGACGCGACAATTTTTTCCTTGAACTTCAAGATATCGGTCTTGAAGAGAACAAAATTGTAAATCGAAAATTGCTGGAGCTTTCGAGTAAATATAATGTAAGACTTGTAGCTACAAATGATGTTCATTTTCTAAGAGCTACTGATAAAATCCTTCAGGAAGTTGTTCTTTGTATCCAGACAGGGACACGGCTTGATGACCCCAAAAGAATGAAAATTGAAACTGACCAGATCTATTTTAAGAGTCCAGAAGAAATGTGGAAAATATTCGGAGAATTAGAAGAGGCTCTCTTAAATACTGTTGAAATTGCGGATAGGGTTAATTTGACTCTCGAGTTAGACCCAACAAATATACATTTACCCCACTTTGACATTCCTGAACAGTACAGTAGTGCTTTTGAAATGTTGTCAGATTTAGCCTTAAGAGGTCTTAAGGAACGATTTAGTGGCAGTGAAATTCCAGCGCAATATATGGAACGACTCCAAAAAGAACTCAAAGTGATTAAGGAACTGAATTTCTCAATGTATTTTCTTATTATTTGGGACTTAATTAGGGAGGCAAAAAGAAGAAATATACCTGTTGGTCCAGGAAGAGGCTCAGCCGTTGGCTCTCTTGTCTTGTACGCTCTTGGTGTCACGGATGTTGATCCTATAAAATATAATTTGCTTTTTGAAAGGTTTTTAAATCCAGAAAGGGTTTCTCCCCCTGATGTAGATATTGATTTCGCTGACAATAGAAGAGACGAAATGATACGATATATAAGGGAAAAATATGGCGAAAACAACGTTGCTCAAATTATTACTTTTGGAAGGGCAAAAGCGAAACAGGCAATAAAGGATGTAGCAAGGGTTTTAGGGCTTCCTTACAGTGAAAGTGACAAAATTGCCAAAACCATTACTGAAACGGGTTCTCTTCAGGATGAATATGAAACGAATCCGGTTTTCAGAGATTTGATCAATTCCAATGACGTTTATAAAAAAGTTTACGATCTTGCCTGTAGGATCGAAGGGCGTGTTAGGAATATATCTACCCATGCTGCAGGTGTAGTTGTCGCACCTGTTGAAATTTACCAAATTGCTCCCCTTTACCGGTCAGAAGACGAAGACACCGTAACTGTCCAATTTGATATGAAGTCTCTGGAACTATTGGGGCTTTTGAAAATTGACCTTCTTGGGCTAAGGACACTCACTATTGTATTTGAAACGGAAAAACTTGTGAAACGGAAAAACCCGGATTTCTCCATAGATAAGATAAATTACGATGATGTGAAAACTTATGAATTGCTCTCAAAAGGGGAAACAATTGGTGTTTTTCAGTTGGAATCCGAAGGTTTTAGAAATGTTTTAAAGCGAGTAAAACCAGGGAAGATTGAGGATTTAATAGCGGTTCTGGCCTTATATCGACCTGGCCCAATGAAGAGTGGAATGCTCGAAAGTTACATAAGAAGAAAAAATGGCGAGGAGAAAATTGATTATTTAGATGAGAGGTTGAAAGATATTCTTCAAGAGACTTATGGAGTTATTGCCTATCAGGAGCAGGTTATGCTTCTTGCATCTACCCTTGCAGGATTCTCTCTTGGTGAAGCAGATGTTTTAAGGAAGGCGATGGGTAAAAAACAGAAAGAAGTTATGGAAAAAATGATGGAATCCTTTGTAGAAGGCTGTGTCAAGAATGGTATAGAAAAGGGGAAAGCCGAGCAAATATTCAATTTCATTGCACCTTTTGCAGAATATGGTTTTAACAAGTCTCATGCTGCTGGATATGCTAAACTTGCTTATATTACAGCGTATTTAAAAGCCCATTTTCCCCTTGAATTCATTGTTGCCAACCTTAACGCAGAAATGAACACTCAGGATGCACAGGAAAAAATTTATAAATTTTTGAAAGAAGCCAGCACTTTCGGAATTAGTGTTATTCCCCCGTCTATAAATAAAAGTGATTATGAGTTTAAGATTGAAGGTGAGAACTCGATAATGTATGGATTGGGGGCAATAAAAAATGTTGGAAAAGCAGCAGTTGAGGAAATATTGAAGGTTAGGGGTACAAGAGGTAAATTTGAAAGTGTTGAAGATTTTATATCCCTTGTGGATACGCGGAAAGTTAATAGAAAAACGTTGGAAAGCCTTATAAAGGCGGGTGCCTTTGACGAGTTTTCTCCCAATAGGAAAGCATTGCTCCAAGCATTAGACGAACTATTGCAGTCCTCTAAATCTTTCGTAAAAATGGGCACTTTATTCACGCTATCTTCTAACCAAAGCGCAATAGAAAAATACAAGCACTTGCCCTTTACCTTAGATGACATTATTTATTTCGAAAGAGAAGCCCTGGGACTTTATTTGAGTATTCATCCACTTGACAAATTTCCTTTTCTTAAATTTCAGCCAATAAACTCTGCAAAGGTTAAAGACGCTCTGCTGGATGGAGACGAGGTGTTGATGGTTGGTGTTATAAGTGAGGTTTCGAAAAAGAAAAATAAGAATGGAGAGGTTTATGCCAGCATTAAAATAGCCGATTTTGAAGGTGAAATTAGAGGATATGTTCATCCCCAGTTGTTTAGAGAAAAAGTGGATTTGCTAAAAGAAGATCAGATTGTTCTGATATCAGGTAAAGTTTCAGAAAATGGGGATGGTAAAGAACTTAGGATTGATGATATAACTGAGTTTAAGGGTGTTAAGGCAATTGAGCTCGATCTTGATGATACCCAGATTTCACAGATAGATAAGCTTTTTGAACTGATAAGGGCTTCATTTGAAGGAAACGTAGCGCTTTTTGTGAGGGTTGGAGGAAAAAGGTACCTTTCTGAATTTAAGATACGAGAAAGTGCTGATTTCACGGATAAAATATTGGATATTTTGCCTCAGGACCGCATTAAGGCAATACTTTTGTAAGTCCTTCTCAATTAAATATTTATTAGTTCATCCCCCTAAATTCGCTTTTTCAAGCAAAAAAAATCTTGACAAAATGTGCACTATGCTTTATTTATTATAATACCTGCAGAAATGCTTGATAATTCAAAAAAGGAGGAGTGAGGTATGAACAAGCAAGAACTGATAAACAAAGTAGCAGAAAAAGCTGGTGTAACCAAAAAAGATGCAGCACTCGTGGTGAACGCATTCATCGATGTAGTGAAAGAATCCCTCGCTAAAAAGAATCCTGTAAGAATAATCGGCTTCGGCACCTTCGATGTGAGGAAGAGAGCTGAAAGAAAGGGCAGAAATCCAAGAAGCAAGCAGGAGATTAAGATTCCTGCCAGAATAGTTCCTGTATTCAGGGCATCCTCAACCCTTAAGGAAATGGTGAACAAGGGCTAATAGAAAACGGGGATCTCCTAAAAATAAAGGGGCCGAATGGCCCCTTTATTTTTAGTGAAAATTTAAGATTTCTCAGAACATATTTCTGAAAAGCTTTATCAGAATTGCTTTCTCTGAGTGAAGTCTATTTTCGGCCTGGTCAAGTACAATGGAATGAGGTCCATCAAGAACTTCGTCGGTAATTTCCTCACCTCGGTGAGCCGGAAGACAATGTAACACTGCAACATGAGAAGGAGCAAGTCTAAGAAGCTCGCTATCTACACGGTAGTTTTTGAAAATTTGTCTTCTTTGTTCTGCTTCGTGTTCTTGTCCCATAGAAGCCCAAACGTCGGTATAGATGAAATCTGCGTCTTTGACTGCTTCTTTAGGGTCTCTTACGATTTCTATTTTCGCGCCTGTGATTTTTGAAATTTCCATTGCCTTTTCATATAGGTTTTTATTGGGTTCATATCCTTCGGGGCAAGCGATGGTAAATTTTCCTCCTAATAGCGCGGTCATCAACATTAGGGAGTTGGCAACATTATTACCGTCCCCTATAAAAGAGAGATTGACTTTAGTTCTTCCTGACTTTTCAAGAATAGTTAGATAATCTCCTACAATCTGGCAAGGATGTTCGAGATCTGAAAGGGCGTTTATTACAGGGATTCTGACATTCTGTGCCATTTCTATTAATGTAGAGTGGGCAAAAACCCTTGCAACGATTCCGTCAACCCATTTTTCGAGATTTCTCGAGACATCTTTTACAGATTCTCTCTGGCCGAGTTTTATGTCATTGTTAGAAAGGTAAATGGGTTTACCTCCAAGGTCGTAGATGGCTCTTTCAAAAGTTACCCTTGTACGGAGGGAAGGCTTTTCAAAAATGAGGGCTATGACTTTACCGTCAAGGGTCTTTTCAGCAACCTTTCCTTTTTTTACTTTAAGTGAGAAATCTAATAACTCATGTGCCTCTTCGATTGAGAGATCAAGTATTGACAAAAAGTCTTTCTTCACCTTTTATTACCTCCGTTGTTGCCTTTTATTTCTTGGAGTTTTTTGATGGTTTCCATAAGTTCTTTGTTCATTTTGAGTTGATTATAAATTAAGGCTTTAAAACTATAAGCATCTTCGTAATCGGGTTTCAATTCAATGGCCTTGTCAAAGGCATTCAGGGCTTCTTGCATTTTATTTTCATTGTAAAGGCAGGCTCCCAAGGTGAACCAGATATCGTAAGCATCGGGTTGTTTTTCCAGATACTCGCGGAATAATTTTTCCGCTTCACCATAATTAGAAAGTCTGTAATAAGAAAGAGCCATATTTAAAAGTGCATCTAAGTTTTCTTTGTCGAGCTCGTATGCCTTCTTGAAGTATTTGGCAGCATTTTCGAACTCTTGGTCGTCGAAATAGAGAACTCCTAAGTCAAAATATGCTTTGGTAAAGGTTGTGTCTTTTTCAACTACTTCAAGTAAATCTCTCTTTGCTTCTTCTTTTTTCCCAGCTTGAGCGTAAAACTTTGCTCTGTAGTAAAGGGCCTGCAAATCCTTTGGATTGAGTTCGATGGCTTTATTCGCAAAATTGATGGCTTCTTCTAAATTACCTTGTTTATTGTA
>CAZZKY010000021.1:0-6102 GCA_964654765.1 uncultured bacterium
CATACTTGAAAAAGAAAGGCAGATTTTAGAAATACTTGAAGAACTTCGAAGCGTTCTCGGTGATAAATCATGATCAGACAGGTAAAGTTGGATGCCTTTTTAGAGGAAAATGCTGGCAAGAACATAGAAGAAAGCGGTGAGAAAATTCGAGGTCCCTATGATCTACCTGAAGGATGGAGATGGGTAAGATTGGATGAGGTAGTATGGATAAATAAAGAAAAGATAGATCCTCAAAAAGAGATACCTGATAAGGAGTTTCTTTATATTGACATCTCAAGTGTGGAAGGTGGAACAGGACGCATATTAGAAGTTAAAAAAGTTCTTGGGAAAAATGCTCCCTCCAGAGCCAAAAGAGTTGTTCATACAAATGATGTAATTATGTCAACTGTGAGGCCATATTTAAAATCCATTGCCATTATACCTGAAGAATATGATGGTCAAATTTGTTCAACAGGTTTTGCCGTTTTATCATCCAAAGGAGAAATTGTACCCAAATATCTTTTTTACGTTCTTTTTTCGGATACTGTTATACGTCAGTGTAATGAAATGATGGTGGGAGCTCATTATCCTGCACTTCGCTTCGACCAAGTTGCACGAATATTGATCCCTCTTCCACCTCTTGAAGAACAAAAGCGCATAGTTTCACGCTTAGAGCAACTTATTAGCAGAGTTGAAGAGGCTAAAAGGCTTAGGAAGTTAGCTATGGAAGAAGCTGAAAAGATAATGCAGGCCGCTTTGAACAAAGTTTTCAGCAAAGCTGAAGAAGAATGGGGACTGGTAAGATTAGGAGAATGTTGTAAAATTAACCCCTCTAAAAGTGAAGTGAAAAATCTTCCAGACAATATCCAAGTTACCTTTGTTCCAATGACTGCTATTAACGAAAATACAGGAAAGATAGAAAACCCAGAAATCCGACTACTAGGTGAAGTGCGTAAGGGATACACGTATTTTAGGGAGGGAGACGTTTTATTTGCGAAGGTATCACCATGTATGGAAAATGGAAAATCAGCAATAGCGAGAGGTTTAATCAACGGAATAGGCTTTGGATCAACCGAATTTCATGTATTAAGGCCTATAAAAAATGTATGTGCTGAATGGGTTTATTTTTATATCAGGCAGAAAAGGTTTAGAGAAGAAGCTGCAAAAAATATGACTGGAACTGTTGGTCAACGAAGGGTTCCGGTTGAGTTCCTAAAGAAGGTAACAATCCCTCTTCCACCTCTTGATGAGCAGAAAAGAATCGTGACATATCTTGACAAAATAGAAAAAATAGTACTATCTCTTAGAGAACTTCAACAGAAGACAGAGAATGAACTCGAAAAGCTTATTCCTTTGATTCTTGATAAAGCGTTCAGAGGAGAATTATAGTGGAGAAGGGAGCCGATTTGTCTACTCTTAAGTGAAAAATCCAATATATCAAGCCCCCAGAGATCAGCTTCGCTTAGTTTGATTTTGAGCGATGAAGAACGGAATTCTTTACATTTTAACGAAAGAATTCTGCTCAGAGCTTATTTCTTTAGAAGAACTTGACAGTAGCTCAGCGTATATCTATCAAATGTAGTGTGTTGGTATATATATTGACCTCAATCTTGACTTATAAGTTAAGAAATTAAGAAATAAATAGATATTTAGTATATTTTGACCTCCTCCTCTATTGTTTCGTAAGCTGAAATAGTAAATAAAAGGAGTAATGAAAAAACTTTATAATCAGGCCAAATGAGATTGAAAGGAAGATGCCCAAGAACGCGTCAAGAGAGTACAAAGGGCAGACAATAATCAAGGCAATAATGCTGCACAGACTTTGAGGAATGGGAGGTGAGAGGTAATATTGATGGAGAGCTTCATCTTTTCGTGATGGGTTAAAAAGTATGTGTGGGTGATAGAGTTGCCAAGATCGGCTACATTGTTACGGATAAATCCTGAAGCGGTGGAGGACGTTTTAAGAGTGTTTAAGAACATTGGGCAAGAAATCCCATATCTAGAGGATTTGGCCATATTTATTAAGGTGTTTGAGAAGCACAATCATTACTATTTGGGATACATTTTGGTCGACTTGAAGGATAGGATAATGGTCAAAAAAAGAGTAGACGGTGAAATCGAAACTAAACCTCAGAGTGTTCTTAGATGCGAAGAAATCAAATTTGCGTACTTTCCGAAGATCTCGGGAAGCACTGAAATATCACATGTAACCGTCGTACTCGGTCGTGAAAACATTGCCAGATTATTGGCGACGGTCATCGAAAAAGTGGTTGGGCGTACCGCTTTTTTGAGAGTACGCTTCTCATTCACACCCTCCAACGAGGCTACTATCAGAAACGTCTTTGATGACATCGTGAGAATTCGTGGTGAGGATATAGCTGACGCTGTAATTTCAGGAATATCGATTAAAGGAAGCAGGCTTTATATGGCCTCTCCGGAATATCAGAAGGCTTTAACCGGCGAGATTAAGCATATCGGAGTGGCTTTGAGAGATGAGTGGTTTATCGTATCTAGTTCTGGAAGGGTAACAACCTACAAAAGACTATCGGATGAAGAGTTTATTGAGAGGATTCATCAAATCCTTATGCGCTTTTTAGGTGCCGGAGCGGTAGTCTTTTAATTTTAGAAAGGAGACCACCAAATAACTCATTTTCTATAATTTCAAAAGCTTCTTTAGCCTTTGCAATACTTAAGACTATCACGTCAACCATATTGTCCGATTGATATATCTGGCTTATGCCAAGTCTATTAAGCTGGTCATGGATCTTTTCCTTGAATTTACCTGCCTCAGATGAGTTTTCAAAAACTATTCGCACACCAAAAAAGGTTTTGCTGAAATTAAAGTACTTCATAAATCCCTCTACAATGTCTGTAAGTTTCGAAACCGCTTTACTCAGGCATTTTTTATCAATCTTTTCTGGAATCGCATATATTTTCATTCTTTTCACATACAAAATACCGTTATCAAAGTCAAAAACGTCATCTCTCTCCTCTTCACTGTCTTCCGACTCTAAGGGCAGATATAAATAATCTGATACTATATCTTTTATTCTAACGTCGCTGGCAATATACTCGTTTCCATCTTTCCTAAAACCGATATTTGTTAGGATACGATTCAGTTCGATTTTCCACTCATCTAATCTAGGCGGTTCTGAAAAATCGACTATGGTAAAAAGACTTACACGGGCGCTTCCATACGAGCTTTTTTCCACTACTTTAAACGTCTGCTCTACAAGCTTCTCGGTAGCTTGTGCCCATATTTTAGCAAGCACGGAACTGGTAATTTCGACACTCATTATATAGATTTTAGTCGGTCGAAGTAAAAGTAGTTTTTGGCATTAAATCATTGGTCAGTATAGTGGTGGATTGATCGACAACTCACTTAAAACTATAAGCTTTCTTAGCGACCTTGCTGTAAAGAAACTTCAATTCATTTTCCTTGAAGTTTTTAGATTTCATTCATGGCTCATTAAATTTCCTTCTGGTCTCTCCGGCAACGATTCCCTTAATTCTTAGGCAGGTGCTCAACAGCAGTGGATAATCCTTGGTGACGGACCCTACTGCCAAAAATTGATATGGCATTAGTACCTTTAGAATTCTTCCCTGAGTTTCTTTGTCAAATCCAGACGTAGGACCAATATGGGCCACATCTTCGGGCAAATCTAGTAGGAAGCAGAAGATTGTAGGTCTGCCTTAGTATAAGTTCAGGAATTGTTTTGGGCGAGTTGCGATGTAGAAATGAGTTGCGCCAAGATGTCTGGTTCTCGTGACTATATTCATATAGGCATCCTGTTGTATGTAGAAGTGTGCCTCCTCAAGCCATCAGGTTCCAGTTCACGTCTTTTCCAGTTTATCGGTCAGCACGGAAATCAACACTTGAACCGAGTACCTCATAATGGACTGATCCATGTCTTGAAGGTTAACCAGAACACAGCTTCCACTGTTCAGCCTATATACGATTTCTTGCGTGCATCCTTTTTCATCGGTGAACAACGGTTCTAGGTGCCCTATTCGAAAACCACGACTTTGGAAGGAAGACCTACGGCAATTACTTAGGGCTGGTAAGCTGTTGGAATACATCTCCTTAGAAACTGGGTGTGAAACGGGCAGCTTTCTTTGTCGCTCGCGTTCAGCACACATTCGCAGGAAAGAGTATTCAACTGTTCGAAAAATTGTTTCCTTATTGGAACAAAAATCTTAGCAGGAAACATGGTCTACAATTTTTGCACAGGAAATAATAAAAATAGCGGGCTTTCTCGAACTTATTCGGGAAAATGGAGCATTGAGTTCACGGCTTTCCGCAGTCAGTACTTTCCGGACAAGATGAACTTCTTGCCACGAGCAGTGGATGGGTGGGGGACGTTTTGAATGCTCATGAACGAACTCTAATTTTCGTTTTGATGTTTGGATGTATATGTGTATATACATTTAATCACTAAAACATTTAATCACAGGGTTCAGGTTAACCTCGGAGTTGTGCAGGTTCTACAACGTTGAAAAGGCTGGCTTTAGCCGTGGGGAGGGTCAACAGTCTGTCTTTCACCCTTTAAAATGGTAAGACCTCCAGAATCTCTATTTTGAAGTTGTCAAAAAGATTGAAAATTCAACACTCGGCAGAGGTCAAGCTGATTTAAAAACTGAAAACAACGAAAGAAGAAATCTATAAGCTCAAAACCAAGAACAATACTTTGAGGAAACTAGCTGAAAGTTTCGACAAGGGGTTGATAAAGCTTCAAAGGAGAAATTTTAGCAAATTGAACATACATCCCACCGATTCCAAACTGTCACGTACAACCTCTTAGCGCGAGAACCGAGGAGGTAGACTGCAATAATGTCTGGATGAGCTTTTATTGGAAGTGAAATTAATATCTTTTGTCATTTAGTCGAAAAATTATTATAAGATAGTTATGTTGAAATTGAATCATGGAAGTTGAACCGCAGAACGTCAAATTCCTTTTTCAAACCATAACTATATCTCTACTAATAATTATCTTCATTTCTGCAGTATACTATATGTATCTCCAAAGAGGGAGGTTTTGGGGGGTTTTAGCGCAGCTCTCTATTGTTATTCCAATTCTGATTCTTTTATTCTTAATTTTCTATGTCCAGATTATATCAAATCTTATCTTGAGTGGGATATTTTGTTTTGCGCTAATAACTATACTTCTGTTCTTTGTTAGGAGTTATCGGGAATTCGAATGCGAAAAACCAGAAGAAAAGTTAGGAGAAATTGAAAACATTCCTATTTTCATCTGCCGCGAGAGAAAAGACAGAATTTACAATGCATATTATAAGGGGAAGAAAATCAAAATTACGAAAAGTCTTTACGATATATTGTCTGAAGAGGAGAGGAGAGCAGTCTTTTACCACGAAGTAGGACATTCGAAGGTAAGACTATGGGATATAATAACTCGACTTACCTGCTTTTTATGGATTCTATCAGTTTCATCAATAGTAGCGATGATACTTGTTTTAGCTTGGCTACCGAACTATGATTGGCTGAACAAACTAATTTTTTCCGTAGCCTTTCTTTCATTCCTACCAATGTATGCTGTGGTCTTCATGATTTCAAGCTGGGTTAATGAGCATGAATCAGACAGTTATGCTGTTAAAATGGTGGGATTCAAACCAAAAGCTCAGGCTCTTATAAAACTCCACATTTACAACAGTTTGAAAGGTTGTGAGAATGTAATTTCTGCAATTGAGTTTTCAAATTTATTTGAACTGGACAAAATTTCCTATTTACAGGTTTTGAAGGCAATAATCCAGAGAGCGTTCAAATATATGTATCTACAAACTGTCTTAAATCAGCCGTTGCCAGAGACACATCCTCCTTTGAGGTTAAGACTGGAGAAAATTCTACGAAATTAACCGTACTAGTCCGAATTTGTCATAAGTAGCCATGTGGTAACTTTTTATACTTCATTAAACCAAAGTATACTGGTGACATGAAAACCGTGAAACTGTGCGATGGCGAGGCGCAGCTACTCAAGGAAGTGAGGGATTTGATCTTCTCCATCCCCACCTCTCCTGCGACTTCACATACTCTCTGAGCTCTCCTTCGTTGAGGAAGAGCCTCTCACCGTATTTTTCAAGGAAATCCATCGGATCGTCAGCGAAGCT
>CAZZKY010000022.1:0-2899 GCA_964654765.1 uncultured bacterium
TTCCTTACCTTTGACCTCATTGAGCCCGTATTTTTCAAGTCTTCTTTTTCTTTCTTCTTCCTTCAATCCATTTGAATT
The DNA here is from genome assembly GCA_964654765.1 of uncultured bacterium. GTDB lineage: Bacteria > Hydrothermota > Hydrothermia > UBA1063 > UBA1063 > UBA1063. The sequence goes on from CAZZKY010000022.1 coordinate 79, forward strand.
CGTTCCTAAGGTTTCGATAACATCTTCAGGATCGAGAGCCCACCAGTTCATGTTGTATATAGCTGGCATTGAATTAATTTTTTGCGATTATGTTATTCGTGGAGAGCATCAATGAAAATCCTGAAGTAAATTCTTCATGAGTGCCCTTATGGGTCTTAACTCCCTCTTGAATGGGTCCAAAATCAAGCCGAAGTTAAGGGTTACTATACCAAGCAGATTCTCGTCCTCCGCTTCACCAAGTACAACGGGAGTGTGTCTCTCCATAGCCGGGGAGTTCCAAAACTGCTTCCGAAATACCCCTTCTAATTACAGTTCCATCAGCTAGCACGAATTTTATTTCGTCAATTTGCTTCAGCCCAAGCTTCTCCCATACACTCTTAGTTAGGACAGTATGGGTTGCCCCGGAGTCAACTAAAAATCTCATTTTTACACTTTTTCCAGCATGCTTGACCATTTGATTATTTAAAATTTTAAAACTTTCGCCGGCAAATGCTGATGCAGAAAGCCTGTGGCTGCTCAGGACTAGAAAAGATAGAGAAATTGTTTGAGGAGAATTTTGATGGAGTAGCCACAGAACTGCGAAGAGTATATTAGAAGGGTGATAAGACTTGTAAATTCAAGATTAAGTCTCTTGGACAGCATTCTCTATAAAGCACACGGAGTGAACCTCTGACCCTTATCACAGCACATAAATACTGTGGAATCAACAATAATTAATGTACCCACTCCTGATGTGGCTCCCGCTGATGGCTTTAATTATTGCAATAATTTTAGCAATCTTTGGATTTGAATCTATTGGATACTCGCTTGTATTACCGATTTTTGCTTTTTTGTATCTTATCGTGGTTTTACTTCTTAAAAAAGCTTTGAGATATCCCAGAAATGTTTTAGCAAGAATTTCCGCAACCCTTTATGTCACCGGATTCTTCCTGCTTGTTTTATCCGTCTCCGTCTTGATCCTCTCTCTAATTTTTTATGATTCAGCTGCTTCCCGTGGAATGCTCAGATTACTTCACCATATTATTTTCATCGGTTTAATAGCGCTTGGACTCTCGGTGCTATCAATAATTACAGCAGTAAGGCTGGATAAGATGTTAAGGGTGTAGAAATCTCTTATCTTAGCTGATGCGGTTTATTCGTCTCTAAAAGTCTCAAATGCAACTCTTCTTAAGGCTCATGAGAAGTCATCATGGTTAGGTATATGGAGATGAAGGTCTTGGCAGGATATTTCATATTCTCAAGGAAAAACAGGATTAACCTTTTTGATTTTTACTTTTGATTCAGGGTCTCAAGGGATAGTTAAACAAAAAGATATATTCTGAAAATCGATGGTTGAATGATGAGGATTTCTGTAATCGGATGCGGCTATGTGGGATTAGTTACAGGGCTTGGCTTTGCTGAACTTGGAAACTCGGTAATTTTTGTTGATTCTGATGAATTCAAACTGGAACTCATAAACGCCTTAAAGCCCCCGGTTTATGAGCCCGGATTGGAGGAATTGATGACAAGGAATGAGGGCAGATTTTACGCAACCGGTGATTATCAGGAAGCGATTTCCAATTCTGAAATCTCATTTATCTGCGTTGGAACACCTTCGAAAGATGATGGCTCGATAGATCTCAGTCACGTTAAAGCCTCTGCTGAGCAAATAGGCAAATCGCTTGCAAAAAAGGAAGAATACCATGTTTTAGTCGTAAAAAGCACAGTTCTTCCCGGAACGACCGAAAACGTTGTGAAGCAAATCATTGAAGAAATGTCAGGAAAAAGGGCTTTTGTGGATTTTGGATTGGCTACCAACCCCGAATTTCTCAGAGAAGGGAATGCGATAGATGATTTTTTCAAACCTGACAGGATAGTAATTGGAGCCGAGGATGAGAGAACAAAGAAAATCCTTTATGAACTCTATAAACAGTTTAACTGTCCCAAACTAATAACCGACATTAAAACCGCTGAGATGATAAAATACGCAAGCAATGCTTTTCTGGCAACCAAGATCAGCTTTGCAAACGAAATAGGCAACATCTGCAAAAAACTTGGCATAGATGTTTATGAAGTTTTTAAGGGAGTTGGGTTGGATCACAGGATAAACCCCGCTTTTTTCAGAGCTGGAATTGGCTTTGGCGGAAGCTGTTTCCCAAAAGATGTTAGGGCATTGATTGCCAAAGCTGAGGAATTGGGAGAGGAGCCTAAGATTCTAAAAGCTGTTATTGAAGTCAACGAAAGACAACCTTTAAGGATGATAGAGCTGCTTAAAAAGCATGTTCAAAGCCTGAGGGGGAAAAAGATTGGCGTCTTGGGACTCGCGTTTAAGCCAGATACAGACGATGTAAGGGAGAGCAGGGCTATACCGATCATTGAGAAGCTGAGTGAAGAAGGTGCAAGAGTTTTGGCCTACGATCCGAAGGCTGCTGAGAACTTCAGAAGGCTTTTTCCCGACATAGAATACGCATCCTCTGCTGAGGAGTTGATAGCTGAATCCGAAGCCGTTCTTATAGTGACAGAATGGAAGGATTTCGAGAATCTGGATTACAGGGGGAAGATAGTTATCGATGGGAGAAGAATAGAAAAAGCAATGAAAGAAGCGAAGATTTACGAAGGCGTGTGCTGGTAGAAATTTTTAAATAGAAAAAAGCTTATAATTTTGGTGTGCATTTCATAAAGGGTGTTTGAATGAAGGTTAAGAAAGCAGTGATTCCAGCAGCAGGTTTTGGAACGAGAATGCTTCCCATAACAAGGGCTCAGCCTAAGGAGATGCTTCCCGTTGTGCACAAACCAGTCATCCAGTATGTCGTTGAGGAGGCATATTATTCTGGAATAAGAG
>CAZZKY010000023.1:0-4089 GCA_964654765.1 uncultured bacterium
CTTTTTTGTAGCTATAAACCAGAGCTCCGACCCTCATTTTCAGCCGATCATCATCTTTTGTCTCATCGTAAAGTGCTTTTAGAACTTGAAGCGTGGAAACTGGATTTATCCACTTCTTTGCCGCCCATCCGCTGAAGAACAACCAGACAAAAAAAGGCTCTGAAGAAGAGACACTGAGGCTTTTTGTCAGGCACAGGCCCATTTTCATTAAAAGGGCAAAGTTTATTAGGACAATCTCCAAAATACCGCTCCCCTCCGAATCGCAGGCAAAGATAGGTATCTCCACGAAGGACTTCCGCGAAATAAGGGACTACGTTCCTGCCGACCCTTACAGGTCTATAAACTGGAAGGCTACAGCTAAAAGTGCGCAATCCCTTAAAAGTTGGCTGCCAAAGGTAAACGAGTTCGAAAAAGAGGGTAAAAAGGTAGTCTGGGTGTTTTTGGACAAGTCGGCAAATATGGTCTTGGGGCCAGAGACTAAAAATCCCTTCGAATATGCTGTTCAGGCAGCAACTGCTCTGGCTCGTTTTTACCTTGAAAGAGATTGCAAGGTTGGACTTTGCATTTACGGATTTGCAGGCGTGGAGGCTATGATATTTCCTGATGTGGGCAGCAGACAGTACTACAAGATTTTCATGGAGTTGATTTTTCAGGAACCCGAGAGTATTAAGGTCGTATCCCGCAATGAAGTAGCTGGAGCAGATTTCAAAGAACTTCAGGAAGAAAAACCCACCTATTTGAGGAGTGCTGTAATGAGGTGCCGCGGACACTTAATGGGCGCAAATCCGCTCTCGATAATCGTAACGTCAATTTCGAAGAAAAACGTCGAAGCAATAATAGAAGGGATTAAGGAAATCAGGAAGTACACCTCAGGCATGAGGTTCAAAGCGTCGCAGGTGGTAGTGATACACCTGATGGGTAATCACATAGCTGCGAGGGACGATTACGAGGAGATAGCAGCAGACATCTTGGATTTGAAAAATCGGCAACTTTTTGAGAAGGTCAGACGCGCAGGAGCACAGGTCTTATTTTGGAATCCTTTGCGACATAGCTTTGAAAAGCTGCTGTTGACGGGGGTGAGGTCCTCTTGAGGCTCGGATACAAGCAAATACGCCTATTAGAGCTGATTGTGATTTTTCTAATGGTCGGAATATCGTTCTACAGCTTTTTGAAGAACAAAGTGTATCATTTGACATCTTCTGCACTTCAGCAAATTCTATTTACACTTTTACCGCTTGAAGTCCATCGGGAATTGACCCTTGCGTTATTAATAGCGGTTATTGCTCCACTTCTGCACCTTTATTCCAAGGGCAGGGAAAAACACATGGACGGGATCTATGCAATCTTATGGTTGATGCATTTGCCGTCAGTGCTCTACTACTCCGGCTTAGATTGGCTTGAGGCAATAAGCGCCCAGTTGAACTTTCAGGTATTCGAGACAGAATTATCCTTCGGTAATACGCTGCTCATAGGCGCCATTTTGGTAGGAGGGAGGATACTGCTTTTCCTTACCTCCAATATAAGAAAGACTTTGGAAGAGCTTCAGAAAAGAGGTGCCGATGAAGATGATCTGATGAAAGTATCTTCCGGAATGACCTTTTTCGCGTTAACCATCGTAACTTTTTCCATTTCGATGGCCCTACTGATGAGCTATATTATACCCATGATTAAGGCGCTTCTGAACCCCTTTACTGGGATGGTGCCCTACACCTATGCAGTAGTCGGGACTGCCAGTCTCATTGCAATCCCCGTCATTGCAATCTTATACCTATATAGCAGAGCGCGTTTTTGAGTTTGGCAGAATTCTCTGGGCTCTACCATCGCAGCCTAAATTTTTCAGGAACTTGCACGTTTACTGGGAGCAAATGTCCAAAATTCTAAAGGAAGAATTTCTGGCAGAGCTAAAATTTTTCCTTTCTCGCATAATTTATCCCAGAATTCTCGGATGATGGGAAAAAATCAAAAAGGGAGTAATTCGGGAGAATCATATTTCGATTTCCTGTTAATTTTTCTCACGACCGTCGTTTAGGGTACCGGTTACGTTAAACCATTCTCTGACGAATGATCATGCTAATCCAGCTTTCCATACCTTTTTCCATAATGCTAGCTGACTACAGTCTCCATAGCTCAAAAAAGCACTAATTTCTCATGAAACGCAAGCTATTTCTGTATTATAAGGTAGAAATTCACGGAAAATGACTTTTGTATTAAAAAAGCAAAATGAAATTTTATTCAATTTTGAATCACACTTCTGATACATATATGTATTTCCGCTTAATCTTCTTTAAGCTGAAATTTTGTATTTCTTTACACAAAATAAATTGCTTATAAAAAGTTTACGTGGTTACGAGACAAACTCCTTAAGTAATTCATAATAGAGTTTAAGTTCACATCTTTAAATATTTACGTGAACCAAAATATATAAATATCAAGCCTTTGGAGCCCGCGACCGGGGTTCGAATCCCCGCGGGGCTATTTAACTGGCTTTCTGCGGATTAACATTATATTATTTAGAAAGCGTTGAATATGGACGGGAAGAATGGAGAATTGATTAGGACATTCGTGGACATAGAAATCTGATCTTGGAAATTTAACTTTTTGGACTTAAAGTGGAAAGTTATTTCGAAGGTGGTGTGATAACTGTAGCTTGCGGCTCATAAGGATTTGAAAAGTTTTTGCGTGCTGAATCTATGTTTACAGAAAAATCTGTTTTTGAGGACAAAATAAGAATTGAAGTAGAAACGCAAATATTTAAAATTGTAGCGAAAACTTTAATTATGCCGAACAGAGTAGCGATGACGATTTCAACTCCAGCCCAAGTTCATTTCTATAAAAACATTATTAGAGGGCTTGAAAGAAAGAGTATAGAGATCAGATTACTTTTTAGAGATTATAGCGAAACTTTAGAGGTTGTTGAAGAATGTGGATACACTGGTTTTGTTTTTTCTAGGGTAAAGACCAATTGGGATAGGATTTACAAGTTACCTTTTGATGTGTTAAGAGCAAGAAAGTACTTAAAGGGATTCAAACCGGATCTTGTTATTGGTTTTGAGGTATACGCACCCTATATAGCAAAACTATTGGGTTCTAGGAGTTTTGTTTTTTACGATTCGGAACCAAGAACTAGTAAGTTTCTTGCCATACAAATTCGGGCGTATATACCGTTTGTCGATGCAATACTCACACCTTCTTCATTTATGGATAATTTAGGCAAAAAACACCTGAAAGTTGAGAGTTTTAAGGAGTTGGCATATCTGCACCCTAAATACTTCAAGCCAGATAGAACTGTTTTAGATGACGCTGGAGTTTACGAGAATGAATACGTCCTCTTACGCTTCAATGCCTTCAATGCAGCCCATGATATTGGCATCGGCGGATTTAGCGTTGGGGACAGAATACGGCTGGTGAGGGAATTGGAAAAACATGCCAAGGTTCTCATCTCTTCAGAAGCAAAACTCCCGGAAAAGCTTGAAAAGTATCGCCTGCCTGTGCCGAAAAGCAAAATTCATGATGTTATTTATCATGCAAAGCTTCTTGTGGCAGATACGGGTACAATGACGACGGAAGCAGCAGTTTTGGGAACACCTGCAGTAGCATGTCACAAATTTATGTGGAAAATGGGTAACTTCATAGAGCTTGAGAAGAAGTACGGGCTGATATACAATTACCGCGATCCCGAAATGGCAATCAAAAAGGCCTTAGAACTGGTTATGGAAGATGGTTTAAAGGAAGAATGGAGGAAAAAGAGAGAAAAATTGCTTAAAGATAAGATCGACATAACAGCGTTCATGGTGTGGTTCATAGAAAACTACCCCGAAAGTTTGGAAGAGTTCAAAAGAAATCCGGAAATACAATACCGCTTCAGGTGACGGCTGTGAAGATAGCGACTATTTTTGGTGCTAGGCCCAATTTCATAAAAATGGCTCCAGTTTCGAGAGAATTAAGAAAAAGAGGAATAGATGAAATTACCATTCACACGGGGCAACATTACGATTACGAAATGGATAGAATATTCTTTGAACAGCTTAACATTCCAGAGCCGGATTACAATCTTGGCGTCGGTTCTGGGAGCCATGGTTATCAAACGGG
>CAZZKY010000024.1:0-4570 GCA_964654765.1 uncultured bacterium
GTTCCCTTCCTCGTCTATTTTTCCAGTGAAAACAATGTCATCAGGGATGTTTTTTGTAACGAGGGATATCGCAAGGGGTAGCATGAAGCTTTCTCCTACAAATTCGTCTTTAAAAAATACTGCAAATTTGGCCTTCGTGAATCTTGAAACTATCTTTAAACTCTCCTCAATTCCTCTAAGATTGGTAATAACTTCCGAAGTCTCCTTAATCACAAGCATTTCGCTAAGAATTCCTTTACCCGATGAGACCAGAGCCAGAGGAACTACCCTTGCCCCTTCCATCAAAATCTTCCTTGCATCTTCCTGTTTAATGCCAAGCGCCTTAGCAAAGACATCAAGGGAGACGGGGACTCTTTTTTCTCTCAGGTACTTTACCACTTCATACTGAGCTTCTGGTTTTAACTCTTGAAATTGTTCCAAAATGTCCTCAATGAAATCATTAATCTTCCCAGCCCTTAAAAGTTTCGTAAAATGAGAAACTTCAAACTCACAAAACCTGAACATTCAATTTACCCTCCAGGTCATAATACTTTGCCTTAAGTGTTATTAAAAAGTGAATTTCATTAAGAGCTCCACGAAATATTTCCTTATCTCCGTATTTTATACTTATTTCCTTACCCAAAAGTTCCTGAGGCAGGTAGAGGTGCAATACCTCATTTTCAACAACTCCAAGCCAATTTTCCCCTCTAAAACAATCCCCTAACGCAGCGTAAGCGACCTCCCTTTCGTAGGCTTCCTCCGGAAGCTCTAAAACAATAGGCTCTTCCTCTAATCTATCAAGGGCAGTGAGAATGCTCGACATTGAGAACTTCCCTATTCGTTCCGTTTCCTTCTCGAAGAATTTTCTGGTCAATTCACTGACCTTATCGAGCCTTGCAGTCTCGACATACTTTACAATATGCCTCACATCCTCACCCTTTACTTTTATTAGACGACAAGAGTAATTAAAGAGCAGTTCTTCGAGAAAATAGTATTTAAAAGGTAAAGGGCTTAAAGTTAGTTTGTAATTTCTCAGCACCATTTGGGGCGGATTGGCGGAAGTTCGAGCTAGGGCCCAAAACTCCGTAAAGGGAATTACTTCGTAAAGGTTATCATCAATCTTTCTCGTGATCAAAAGATAGAAAGGAGGGTCTATGTTAAAAATTCGAAGGTCACCTGGCTCAGGAGACTCCTTCCTAATACACTCTGCTATCAGATTCTCACTGTTTTCCAGCAAACTCAAATAGGCTTCGTAAGATTCTCGTTCAAAATCCTCAGTAAATTGCCCCCTGTAAGTTTCCATTTTAACATCATCCTTTATTATTATAAATTGTTTTTATCGCAAATTTCTGACAAAACCCTTAATGCCCACTCTTCCAAATCTTTATCTGTAGTTTCCAAATCAAAAACCTTTTTAAGTTCCTGTTTAATCCTGCTCCACATTTTGTAAAATGCGTTAGTTCTTTGAACCTCTGCAGCATCACTACCCTCATAAATTTCACGCAGCATTTGGCAAAGCACCTCTTTCTTCTTTGGAGTCCATCGGGAAACCATCTCAAAAGCGCGTTCCACCTTCATATAGTCAACGCTTTCAGGATTTGTAATAAGCAAGTATTCAAGATGAGACACATCTTCCGAATCCTCATCATCTTCAGCCGCGTAATTTTTTCGGATAGATGCATCCTCGCCGCTCTTATTGGCGAGTTCTAAAAGGGAATTCCTGATCATAGATTTCAAATAAGTTCTATTTACCCTTGTCTTTCTTTCGAAGAGACTCTTCTTTGCCCTCAATTTAAAACAAAAATCAGTAAAAATGGAATCGTACAGGGCATCGCCGACCTCTAAATAGTAATTAGAAAGAAATTCGTAAAGCTTAGATTCGTAAATTGCTTCTTTTATTACGGAGAGGACTTTTTGTCGGTCCTCTTCCGTATATTCCCAGTCTAAAATTCGCCTTATTATCGGCAAAAATTCAGCCTCTGGCATCACAAAACCTCTTTAATTTTTCAAAATTAGCGCATCTCCCAACTTGTCTAAAATATCTATGAAGGTCAAAAATGCTCAATTCAATGCAGTAATTGTCCATCAAGTAGCTCCGCCTGTTCGGATCCACGCATCGGTGCCCATTTGGACATTCTGGATTATCTATCTCGCACTCAACATTTAAAAGAACTTCTTCACAACTTTTCTTGGTGGTCAGAAAAACTACTTTAAATTTCGTATCTTGTTCATCCACAGGGTATATTAAAGCTGGCCTTGATCGCCTATTAGCTCTGTATCCGAGATTTAAACCTAAGTTATATTCAAGTTCTCCTAAAACCTCCGAACCGCAGATGCAAAAAAGGAAAACTCTACTTGAACTCCTCTCAAAAAGAGCCCTCCTCAACTTTTCACCCAGCGTCATTGCCTTGATAATTATATACTCTTTGTTTTGAATCCAAATAGCTTAAGTAGAAAATGCACATCCCCTATACCTTGTTCCAAATCCTGCCCTTCTTTAACTCTTCATAAATTTTTTCTACTCAAACGCGTTAAAGAAAACAAAATCAATCACAGTATAACTCTAAATTTGATTGTGCTGAAAGTGTCTCCTGTCGAATCCGGTAAGAGGACCCATAAGGTAAAAAAAATAGACAGTCTGGCGTTGGATAAATCCATACTTTTGCTCAAGAAAGGCAACTTTACAATTGAAGCCCCGATGCGCCTATCTTTGCATTTCTGCAGCCTAAGGCCCTTTTCCTGAGTATCCGAAGAAATACCCCTTAGGGGCATTTTGTTATTCTTTAGCAGGTATAGGAGTTTCTTTTTTCTTCATCAATGGAAACCCAAATGACCGCTTGTTCTGTTGCATAGGGGTGTATTATATCAACCAACATTTCGTCTTTGGGAGTTGGAAATTGACTTGCACTTTTGGAAGAAATCCACATAAAACCTGACAGCACCTTCAAGATACTGTGTATTACTTTTTACCGTAATTTTTTATAGGCACAAAAAATTCATTCTTAAAGTAATTATAATATTTTTCCTGTTTTTTGCTCATTATAAGAGGTTTCTTTTCCTCAAAACCTTTGACATTGCCAAAGAGCATCCTCCTGTTTCAAAAAACTGAAAATTTAGTAAATTTATTAATAACTCTTCTGTAAGCATAGTGTCCTGGCCTCCACAAAAAATGCCCTATCTTTTCTATATATCTTCCGAACATCTTGAAGCTACTAACACCCAATATAAACTCGGAATGAAGACAACACCTCATTCCATAGGCATCTTCAGGGTTTCGACAAATAGGGGAACTACTAAGTAAGAAAACCTTTCTCGCACCTCCAGTAAGAATTTAGCATTTAGTGTGGATTTTGGAGTAGATATTCTCAGCCCTGTGAACTTCGTATAAAATAACTCTGCACTCGCCCAAAGGAAAAAATTTAAGAGCATCCCGAAACCCACCAGATTTTAGAAACCCGCAATTAAGAACAAATAAATTTAAATAATCCCAACACAGTATAACTTTGTTTCTCGTTCTTAACCAGAAGGGAAAACATCTTCAAATTTACCATTGCTTTGAACTTATTACATTGAACTTACCAACTTTCGAGAGCAGAAAAAGGTGTTATAACTAAAAATCTGTAAAAACCGAGCAACACAAACCACGCATAGGCAGAAGAAAGGGTCATGACCCTTTTACAAGCTTAATTTCAAAAAATATGCCGTAATGGCTTCTACAAATGGCGTCATATATCGTTTCCCCTGGTGTTCCATAAATTAAAATGGAGCAAGCCTCTCACTAAAAGGTTCATCCAAATAATTACAGAGATTCTGAAACCCCTAATTGTAGTCTTTTTGTGAGATCACCAGCCGTTACTATTTGCCTAAGCATATTCAAAACTTTTATAATGCAAATCTATAATTAACCAAGGGGTACTCCCATAGTGAGATCATTCGTTCATTAAGTCCCTATGGCTTTTTAACTGGCTATAGACATCACGTCTCTACCCATCCTCCTTCCATAATAATTCATCGCTCCTTTCTCTTAGGGCACACAGGGGCATTCTCCACTCCATTAGTCCCACTTCCATTTTCTAAGGTAATTCCTTTGAACTCTTTCAAAAACCGCAAACTTCCATAGCTAAGTAAAAAACTGCTTTGAAGAAAAAAGAAGAAAATTTAACCCAAGAAGCCCTTTCTCCTTCCGTTAACTTTCACCCAATAAAACCTTCCTTCCCCAGGCGTGTAAGTATATTGAGCTTATCGCATACCTGTATAGCTCATCTTCATTACTCACCTCAAAGGCATACAGTCTTACGTAGGAAAAAAGAGCTTCAAAATATTCCTCAGGTGAGGAAGAAGGAAGGTCATAATCTTTTCTCACAAGGTAATCCGTAATCATACCCATTGAAAAGAGGAAAGGGAAAGCTCCAACAGAAAGGTAATAAATATAGAGGTTGTAGATATTTTTCAGTGCAAAATCAACGGCTACGTTCCCTGAACTTTCAAGATAATATTTTTTCATCATCTCCTGAGACATTTTAACTAAAGCTCTTCTACCTCTATGATAAGTCCAACAAGTGAAATCAGGAGTCAACGAAGGCCTTAGAAT
>CAZZKY010000025.1:0-31196 GCA_964654765.1 uncultured bacterium
ATTTCGTGAGAAATATAGAAACGTAGATATCCTCCTCATCGATGACATACAATTTCTCCAAGATAAAAACATTTTGCAGGAAGAATTGTTCCACACCTTCAATTATCTATTTGAAAAACAAAAACAAATAGTAATGACATCCGATAGATCTCCGCAGCAAATCTACGCACTGGAGGAGAGACTCGTGTCTCGCTTTCAATGGGGTTTGGTTACCGAAATAGGAAAACCCGATTTTGAAACGAGGTTAGCTATCACTAAGAAAAAACTGGAAGAGGAAAAAACCCTTCTTCCGGAAGAAGTTATTATCTTTATTGCCGAAAATGTAAGAGACAACGTGCGGTCCATAGAGGGCGCGATAAAAATATTAAAAGCTTACATGTCTTTGACCAAAAGCCTCGTATCATTGGATAAGGCGAAGGAACTACTTGCAAATTTCATAAAACCAACACCAAATGTAACGATGCAGGAGGTACTCCGAGTAGTTGCCCAGGAATTCAAGTTAACACCCTACGACCTGAAATCTAAATCGAGGAAAAAAGAAGTTGTCCTTGCAAGGCAGATTGCAATGTACATAGCAAGAAATGTCATTGGCCTGTCTCTGAGCGCCATTGGTAGCTATTTCGGGGGTAAAGACCATACTACCGTTCTCCACAGCATTCAAAAAATAGAACAGATGAAAGACGACCCACAAATTGAGGTCCTACTAAGTGAAATAAACAGGAAACTAAAACTGATTTAACATGTTATCCACACCTTTCTCCACAGCCGTCTTTTTTGTTAGAGCAGCAAGTTTTATAATTTTACACTGCCCAGCAGGGTGGCTATCAATATTACTTTGTTTAAATAGAGATTTAAAAAAATAGGAGGTAGTTATGGAGATTACTGTGGATAAAGAGAGTCTGCGCAAGTTAATTCAGCAAGTTTCAACGGCGATACCATCAAGTGCAACCCTACCAATATTAAGTAACATTTTGTTTGAAATTAAGGATAGCAAGCTCTTTCTTTATGCGTCAAATATGGACTTTTCCATAAGGGGTTATATTCCTGTGGAAAGTGTGGAAAACGTCGCCTTTACTGTTCCTGGCAAGTCTATACTGAGAATATTATCTACCTTAGATGTTCCTGTAGTTAAAATTACCTATGTAGATAGGGTATCTTCAATTAAGTGGGGTAAGAGCGAATACACCTTTCCCAGCTTGCCCCCCGAGGAATTTCCAAGGATGAAGGAATTTAGCGAGCAAAAGAGTGTTACTGTGAGCACCGATGCACTGCTTAATGGGTACTCTTTGGTGGGATTTTGCGCAGCCAAAAATGATCCAAGACCATTTTTGAACGGTATATTGATTGAAGTAGATCTCGACGAGATGAGGATTGTGGCTTCAGATGCACATAAACTTGGATTGTATATTAAAAAAATTGGCCCGGCTGACAGTAAGATTGAAGCAATTTTGAGCAAAGACGTGTTTGATTTTATTGAAAGTACAGATGAGGACGAAGTAATACTTTCACAAGATAAAGGTCTCTTTTCATTCACTTTCAAAAGTTCTAAACTTGTCACGAGGTTGATAGAGGGCCCTTATGCACCCTATAGGGATGTTATACCTAAGGAAGAAGGATTTGTTTTTAGAACCTCTGTTAAGGAGATGGAAGGTAGTCTAAAGAGAATCCAGGAGGTAGTATCTTCAGGCAGCCCTGTTGTAGAGTGGACACTTTCCAGTGCAGGTTCATATCTTAGTGGCCTGTCCGAGAGCGGAAAGGCAAAAGAGTATATTATGGGGGATTATCAAGGAGAAGAGCTCAGGATCGGTTTCAATGCTAAATATCTGCATGAGATAGTCAGGCATATCCCTGGTGACGAGGTGGTCTTCAATTTCTATGGACCAAAGATGGCATGCAAAATCAGCCCTGCGGATCAATCGGAATTCAAACTACTATATCTACTTATGCCTGTAAGTCTTGAATGAGCGATATATAATGGCATAAATTACGCCAAAGACAAAGCCTCCAATGTGGGCCCAGAAGGCGGTTCCTCCGATTTTTCCGGCGAAAGGAAGCGTTGCCACACCCTGCATTAACTGAAGCAAGAACCATATAAAAAGATAGTAAAAGGCGCTGATAGGTGCTATTCTAAAGAAGAGGCCAAAGGTAAAGGGATCAGGCACCAAAGAGATAATCCTTGCCCGTGGGAAGAACACTAAATAGGCCCCAAGAACCCCAGAGATAGCCCCTGATGCACCGATCATTGGAATTTTTGAAAGGGGTGAGATAACGTACTGAGCGAATACTGCGACAATCCCTGATAGGAAATATAGGAGGAGATATCCCATTTTTCCGAGGGTATCCTCAACGTTATCTCCAAATACGTAAAGGTAGAGCATATTTCCGATAATGTGGGCCCATCCACCATGAAGAAACATTGATGTGAAAATCGGTATAATGTAAGGGGAAACGCTCCTGCCACTTATATATAGAGAGAATTTGTAAGGTACAAACCCAAATTCATAGAAAAATTGAACAATCCTACTTCCCAGTGAAAGTTCGTAAAAGAAAACTAACGTGTTAACAAAAATCAAAATCAGGTTCAGTATTGGAAATCTCTTAGAAGGGTTAAGGTCTTTAAGTGGTATCATCTCATCTCCTTTTCATTAGTTCAAGAATGAACCTTGAAGGCTCCTTTTTCTCATTTCTGTAGTATAAAGGATAGGTCAGAAAAAGATTCTTTTGAGCCCTTGTCAACGCTACGTATAGAAGCCTTCTTTCCTCTTCCAAATGTTCCCTTCTCAAAATTCTCTTCCCAAGTGGGAAAAGTCCTTCTACAAGGCCAACCAAAAAGACCGTGTTGAATTCAAGGCCTTTTGCCTTGTGAGCTGTGAGCAACAGCACTCCAAAATGTCTTGTGGTGGACATCCCCACCTCCCGCATCAAAGAAACGTAGTTGAAGACATCCTTTAGATTTTTAATTCCCATGTCGTGAAGCGAAGTCAAGAATTCCTGTAAAATCTCTACGGATTTTGAAGAAAACCATCCCTGAGCGTGACCAAAGTTTAAAACTTCCTCAATGATTTCATGAGGTTCTTTTGGTAATGTCTCTAAATCTACTTCTTTTCTCAGCTTCAAAAGTAAGGTGTTTAGTGCTTTTAGCCTTCTTGAAATTTCTTCTTTTTTTATTGAAACATCCACACGTCCGCTACTTTCATATTTTTTTATTGCCTTTGCACTAATATCTGCTGGGATTTTTAAAAAGTATTTTAAAAGAAGTTCGATATTTTTACCCTCAAAATTTCCGAGACAGTGATTTATTATTCCGAGAGCAACCTTTATTTCGGGCAGATCGTAAAAACTCTCCCCCTCCAGGATGGTATAAGGTACCTCGTACTTTTTGAGAGCATCCTCAATGCTTCTGGAATAGTCGTTAGTGCGATAGATTATTGCCATATCTGTGTAATCGATACCCTCTTCTTTGAGGTCTTTAATCTTTTCAGCAACGTAATGAGCCTCTTTTATTTCGTTTTCAAAATAAGAGATTGAAACATTGCCCTCCTCATCTATAAGAAGGGCAGTGGGTTGTACGAGCCTGATTTCTCTGCTATGGCTTAAAAGGTTTAATCCTGCCTCTACGATTTTTCTTGCTGTTCTGAAATTTTTTGATAGAAAATGTTTTGATGCCTCAGAGTATTTTGCCTCCAGGTTTTTCAAAAATATCGGTGATGCACCGCGAAAACCATAGATGGACTGGGTTTCGTCTCCCGCAACCCATAGTTTGTTATTTGGACCTTTTAATAATAAAATCAATTCATAGAGTGCTTTGTTAACATCCTGAAATTCATCAACGATTATAAATCTAAAGCGTTCCTGCACATCTCTCTTTATATCTGGGTGTGTTTGTAAGAGAACAACAGTTTTGAAAATTAAATCTTCGTAGTCAAGGCAGTTCATTCTTGTAAGTTCTTCCTGATATTTTTGGTAAAAGTAGGCAACTTCTCGCATCCAGTCTGATTCTGCCAAAGATTCCAGTTTGTCTGGTGTTAAAAGGTTTGCCTTTGCCAGTTTTATTTCCCTAAGAAAGGCTTTTGCCTGCGCTGTATTACCAACAAAGGATCTCAAAATATCTTCAGCCTCTTTGTCAGTAATTACGCGAAAGTCCTCGGAAAATCCAAATCTTTCGATTCCGTATCTCAGTATCATTTGGCCAAATTGATGAAAGGTCACAGCAGTTATTTCTTTTGCAATCTCTTCTTCCAGTAGTTTTTCAAGAATTGCCCTAAAGAGGTTTACAGCCTTTCCCGTAAAGGTTAGAAAAAGAAATTTTTGAGGATCCTCCTGATTTACTTTAATTTCATATACTACCTTATAACCCAAGGAAGTGGTTTTCCCACTCCCAACAACCCCTCTTAAAATAATTACATCATTTGGGTCCTTTACGAAGTCTATTTGTTCCTCCGTGAGATTTCCAAAGAATGTTTCTTTCTTTTTAGTTTCAATGGTGAAGAAATTAATCTCCGGACTTTTCATAAGTTTTTCGATTTCGGAAAGAATCTGTCCTGCCGAAGGTCTCTTTGCCGGAATTTTATTGAGCATTTTTTTTACCAGTCCATTGACTTCGAAAGAAACTCCGGGTACTTTTTCTATACGGGCATTGAACACTTTATTCCTTAACTCTTCGATATTTTCCGCATAAAATGGAGGCCTTTTTGTCAGAAGTTCGAAAAGGATGCATCCAAGGCTATAAATATCTGAAAAACTTGTGATTTCTCCTTTCCAAGCCTCTGGAGCCATATAAAAAGGGGTACCTGCGATAGTGGGCTTAAGTTCTCCTTTGCCAAGTATCCGTGCCAGCCCGAAGTCGGCCAGCTTGATTTTTCCTTCTTCGCTTATAAGTATATTTTCTGGTTTTATGTCTCCATGAACAAAACCCTTATTGTGGGCATAATCTAACGCTTTAAGAACATCTTTTATTATATTTAACGCATCTTCGACCCTTAAAGGTGCTTGTCTTTCAATCACGTCCCTGAGGGTCTGCCCGCGGACCGGCTCCATAACAAGGACAATCTTGTCATCAATGATTTCTATGTTGAAAAATCTCACTATGTTCTCGTGGTTTAACTCAAATAGTGTTCTTGCCTCTTCAATTAATTCTTTACTTTTTTCTGCTCTTGCAGTTTGAACTTTGATTGCTACGGGTTTTTTCAATAGAGTATCCTCGGCGTAGTAGACGGAGCCAAAGGAACCAGACCCGAGAAATTCGATAATCCGATATTTTCCAAGTCTTTCGGGAATTATCATCCTCTAAAAATGTCCCTGAGGAACCTGAAGAATTTACCAACACTTTCTTTAATGCTTCGCCTCTCTACCTCTCTTGTAGCTAGGTTAACAAATCGCTTGAGCTGGCTATCTTCAATAAATTCATCAAAGAGGTTTTGTAGGGTTTTGATTTTTTCACTCTCATACGGGTCTATTTTTACAGTTATACCCGAAATTAGACTCGCCGTTTTAAATATGTTGTTTCTGGTGAATATAATAGGTAAGGGAAGTTCTTTGTAAAGGTTAATAATCCTTTCGTGGGGAGGTGTGGAAGAAACGATGAGGGCTTTGATTTTTGTTTTCATTTGGTTGTAAATGGCGTAAATGGCCATCAAAATGTCTTCTCTGTCTCCCGTTGTGAGAATAAGGTTCTCCTCTTTGCTCTTTTCAATTTCTTCTAAGAAAATGTGTGGTTCGTTTATTGCCATTAAAAGGTTGCTTACCTTTCCCTTTAAAAGGTCTTCCCTCTGGAGTATATCACCTTCAATTGTATCGCAGATAAGTCTTAGGGATGGCATTGAGAGTTCCTGCACAAAAGGAATCGTTCCTAAGTAATATAGATCCTCTCCTCGGAAAAATTTCTTCAGCGTTCTATCTATTTCAACGTATTTTTCTTCCCTTACTTTGTTAATAATGACCGCATCTATAGACCAGGCGGCGCTCTTAAAGACCGACTTTGCAAGGTTATAGTTGTCTATGGTGTTACCTATTCCGCCCTCCAGTACGAGAAGAGTACTTGCGTTAAGCATCCTTGCAACAGTTGCGTTAGAGAGGTTAATACAGGAACCGACACCCGGATGTCCGGTTCCTTCTACAATTACGACGTCAAACTCTTCTAAAATTTTTTCGAATGCTCTTAAAATTTGTTGCTTTGGGCTCTTTGCTTTCCCAAGAATGTAAGATTTTGTGAATCCAGATTCAATTACAAAGGGACTGGCAAAGCGTAATCTCCCTTCATCGAGATAATTGTATATTTTGTTGAGCAAAATTACGTCTCTCGATATTTTGAAGCCTGATATTTCTGTGTAATGCTGGGCTACGGGTTTGACGAAAGCTACTTTTTTATTTCTCTCTTTGAAGTAGTTGAAAAGCCCTATGGAAATGGAAGTTTTACCAACATTCCTTCCTGATGAGGCAATGAAGAGGACAGTCTTTCTCATAGATAGCTCCTTAAAAATTTTAATAAATTGGTGAGGTTTTCAAAAACGAAATCGGGTTTTATTTCCGATGCTTTCAAGTCATCTCTCGTTGTTTCACCCGTGAGAACAAGCATTGATGTAATTCCAAAGTCTTTGCCTGTTTTAATATCCGTTGTTAGCCTGTCTCCTATGATAGCGGTTTCTTCTGGGAGTGCATTTATCAAATCCATTGCCTTGGTAAAGAAGTATTTACTGGGTTTTCCAGGGATAAAGTCGGGCACACGCCCCGTTGCCTCTTTAAGAAGTGCTATAAAAGAACCGACGTCGGGAATAAAGCCATTTTCTACGGGACAGATGTTGTCGGGATGGGTGGCGATGTAGACTCCCCTTTTATTTCTTAGGATTTTTGTTGCCTTCTCCAGCTTTTTGAAGTTCAGCGTTGTGTCAAAGGTAAGAACTAAATTTTCACTTTCAGCGTTGAATTTAACACCGATGGATTCGAATTCTTTGATGGTACTTCTTGTTCCCACGATGTAAGCCTCTTCTATACCCTTTTCCTTTAAAAAGATTGCCGTTGCCCTTCCCGAGGTAAATATGTTTTTTGAACTTATTGGAAACCCCAACTTCCTTAGAAATTTGAGATAAGAAGAACTGCTCTTGGAGGAATTGTTAGTTAAGATGAGAAACTTCTTTTTGCGATTATTTAGTTCCCTAATAAATTCTATAGCACCGTTTAATACACTGTTGCCAAGTATCAAAGTCCCATCAAGGTCAAGTAAGAAGTAGTTTAATTTTTTCACTTCTTTATTATAGTTTTACTTCTCTGGAAAATAAAAAGGGGGCCCAAAGGGGCCCCCTCAGGGGTTAGACCTTTGCGCTTCTTAGAAGCTAAAGTGGAGGTCCATTACCAGCTTGTTTTTGTCTACGGAAGTTCCCTCTTCGAGATTCAAGTTGAAGTAGGTCATCAGCCTTATATATTTGCTAAAGCCCACATTAAATCCTACCCAAAGTTCCTGAGTTTTGTCATTGGCGAGGGTATCGTTGGGCTCGACCATTCCAAATTTAACAGCTGGACAAATGTAGTGGCCTTTCATAGGGAGGTCAAATTTTTTGTAGGCTTGGACGTAGAACCCATAGGATTTGAAGTCGCCTTCTTTTTCACAGGCGATGTAGTTTCCTTCGAGATTGAGTAAAGGATGTTTTAGGGCGAAGTATCCTTCGTATAAAGTATACCATGAACCGATATGTCCTTTGTAGTAGCTTCCACCGAGGCTTATCATTTCGATGGGTTTAACTGTTATGTTTGCGACATAACCCTTATTCCACGTTGTATCGTTTTCAAGGATTGCTGCCTTTAATTCAGTGTATGGTAACTTGGCAATGGCCATAACTCCACCGTCGGAGCCGACACCAAGATTTGTGAAGAGTTCTGTGGCACCAGTTAAGGTTGGTGTGATGTTGGTTACGGGGAAAGGCTGGAATTCATAGGCAAAAGGTACTTTCATTAGCCCCATCCTGAGAGTAACATAAGGTATGTGCTTTAGGTCTGCATAAGCGTAGCGAATCTTTCCAGAGGTGAGATCTGGTTCAACTCTGAAGAAAAGTTTATCTGTGAGTTTCCCTGAAAACTTTACCCTCACGTATGGAAGGGTCATCAAGCCGTAGTTACCGGATGCTCCGTTCATCTTGTATTCGTATACCATATGAGCGTACCCTGATATGTCAATTTTCCCGCATTTACAATCGGTACCACCCATCTGGGCGATAAGTAATAATATTGATAGTAGGTGCATAAAAACCTCCTTTTTGTTTGGCATTTTAACTTATAACCCCAAAAAGAGGTACAGTCAAGTTTTTAAATCCGTAAAAGTTGCAGTTTTTGAGAGCTTATGCTGAAATTTAAAAAATCATAAATATTGAACGTGGAGGACAACAAAAAAAGGGGAAGTTTTTTTAGTCTTCAGTAGCCTATTTCTTTAATAAATCCTGGTTTGTGCCTCCACTTTTCACTAACCTTAACCCACAGTTCTAAATAAACCGGCCTTCCGAGGAAGGCTTCGATCTCTCTCCTGCTTATTGTCCCGAGTTTCTTTATTTTATCGCCATTCTTTCCAATTATGATCTTCTTCTGACTGTCCTTTTCAACGTGAATCACGGCTCGGATGTAATCTTTTCCACCGTGCGCTTCGTCCTGCTCTCTAAACTCTTCTATCTCCACCGCTGCAGAATAAGGTATTTCTTCACCGTAAAGGAGGAACAATTTCTCTCTTATAATTTCCTGGACCAAGAATCTTTCGTTTCTGTCGGTTATGGCATCTTCGGGATAAAAAGGTGGGGATTCGGGTAAAAGTTCAACGATCTTTTCAAGGGTTACATCGAGGTTTATATTCTCCAGAACGCTCACGGGGATGATCTCTTTAAAGGCTTCTGTCTTTGCGTAGGCATCGATAACGGGAAGGACTAACTTCTTGTCTATGGTGTCAACCTTGTTAATGAGTAGTATTGCGGGTTTTCCGGATTCTTTTATCTTGTTTACAATCTCCATATCCAGCTCATCGGGTTTTTCAGGTTCGGCCATCATCACAATTACGTCAGCATCCTCAATGGCTTCAAAGGCCCTTTTCAAAAGCCACTTGTCCAGTTCATGCCTCGGTTTTTCCATAATTCCAGGTGTATCGAGGAAAAGAATCTGGTAGTTCTCACCATTGAGTATTCCAAGGATCTTGTGCCTTGTGGTTTGTGGTTTCGGACTAATCGCTGAAAGTTTGAATTTGATCATAGTGTTAAGGAAGGTGGATTTCCCCACATTGGGTTTACCCACAACTGCAACATAACCTGCCTTAAATTTCTCTCTGGAATTGGCATCCAACTTCAACATACCTCCTTTTCGCTTTCATATTTGGCAAATAATTTCCCTGAACGTCAAAAAGGTTTACAACCCTTAAAAAGGGGTTAAAGTTTTTAAAGATTTTAAAAAGAACCTCGAAATTAATCATATTAAACACTTCTTGGTGGTTTCTTAAGTAAAAGTATAAGGCTAAGTCATAGTACTTTTCTCTAAAATAGAGAACAGCGGTGAGAGTATCTTTAATCACCGAGTAGGGGCTCTGAAAGTGGGTGTAAAATAGGTTAAAATTATCACTACCAAAACCAAGGTTATAAATATTTTCCGTGAGATTTCCAACTTCCAAAGGTAACAGGCTGGAAGGATTTTGAACGGTAACTCTATTGAATTGGCGCCTCTCGTAGCTAAAATAAAAGGGATTAAGGGTGAATGCTGTTTTAAACGATATAAACTTTGATAGTTTTCTGTTGAGGAGCAAACTATCAAAGGGCACATACTCCGAATTCGTCCATAGGCCGTAAAGATAATCACTCCTGTCCAACCGCAATTCTAATAGTAGGTCTTTGAAAGCAAAATTCAAAAAAAAGGCGTTCAGGGTATTCTCCTTAACCTGCATCCCTGCGTAGGCATAAGGCATGAGCCAGGTGATTCCAAAATACACCTTTTGTCTACTATCAAAATGGTCTATGAGGAGGTAGGGTACTATAACATCTTTTATTTTCAAACCTAAAGCTGCGTGAGAGGTTGAGTATAGTTTGAACTTCTCCTCCCCCAATACCCTAAAGCAATCAGTCCAGTTTTTTAGTTTATAAGAGAAAAAGAAATGTTCATAAATAAAGGTGGCTTCGAGGGAGTCTTCTATGCTGGTAAATTTCCCGTGGTCCATCCCCCTTACCCCTACCATAAGGTTAAAGCGTCCTTTTTCCACTTCAAAATCTATGGCGGTTTTAACCAGTTTTCCATCAGGCCCATTAGCAGGCAAGAGGGTCCTCTTAATGTTAAACCACGGAAGTTTAATTTCAATGGTGCTGGTTGAGAGAAAGATATTGAAGTTTTTGGGTGTTTTAAGTTGAGTTATCTCTTCTCTGTAGATGAAAAGGGATTCCGGTGGCTTATAGATGAGTGATTCGGGAATTTCAAAGGGTATCTGTAAAAGTAGAAACGGTATTAACAAAAGTTTCATTTTGCCAGTTCCTTTTTTGTTAAAAGAAGGGAAAAAATCCCGAAGAGTATGTTTGGAATCCAGAGGGCTATATAGGGATTGAAAAGGCTTCTACGGGCAGTTTCCTGACCCGCCAAGAGAAGGATGTAGTATATGATGAAGAAAAAGAAGGAGACACCAAGGGCTGATCCATAGCCGGAAAATTTAAATCTCAGAGCTATAGGGAAAGCGAGAAATACAAAAACAATGGAGGCAAAGGGAAGGGCAAATCTCGTATTGATTTCGGCCAAAATGGTGTTTATACGTCTTCTAACAAAATTCCGCGAGATTTTATCCTCTTTCGGGTAGTTTTCTAACTCCTTTTTGGCGTTGTGGATTTCTTTAAGAAGGGTAAGGTAATTCTTTTCCCTGTCGGACCTGTAAACCACATCTCTATAAAAGCTTTCCGCCTCCACTTTCAAAACCAGCACATCCTTTTTAAAGGTAGCCCTTCTTAGTTGTTCCTTCTTTTCCCCTTTAACCTCAAGGAACTCTCCATCTAAGAGTTCTAAAATCAGGCTCCCCCCGCTGGTAGAGCGGATCTTTCCCTCCCTGGCAGAAATAAAACGAACTCCATCCCTTTTAATTTCTTGTATTTTGACGTCCTTCAATGTACCTGTTTTTTCATCCTTTGAAGTCGCGTAAATCAAATAATTTTCAATTTTGTTGAAGTATCCTGGCTCTATCTCTATTGCTGGTTTTTTAAGCCTTATCTCATATAGTGTCTTTTTCATGCGGTAATTGGTTTCAGGCAGGATGAACAAATTGAAGAGGAGATTTAAAAAAGCTATGATTACCATGAGAAACCCCAATTTATTTAGCACTACTTTTAGGTCTATTCCCGAGCTTCTAAGACATAATATCTCGTTGTTTCCGGCACTCCTACCAAAGGTTAGAAGACCTGCAACAAGAAAAGACATGGGCACCGTCATATTCATAATGAAGGGAAGTGTATAGAAAATTAGTTTCATTACCGTTGGGAAAGGAACACCCTTTCTTATAAGGAGGTCCATAAGCTGGAAGACGGTGTTTACCAGGAGTATAAGGGTAAGAGCAAAGACCGAACCAGCAAAGGAGAGGAGCAGGTTTTTAATGAAATAAGAATCTATCTTTTTCACTTTTTCAAACCAATAAAGAGATTTAAGAGGAGTGTAAGAAGGATAGACAAGATTATGCTGGTCCCGATAGGGATGAAAACGGTGAGGTTGGGTTTTTTTATAATGATGTCGCCAGGGATTCGAAACCTTAAATTTTCTAAGAGGGACAATATAAACCCAAGCAGGATGAGAATAATGCCAAATTGAATTAATAATCTACCCATAAGCTTCATCGCCATTACACTGTTAGTTGTAATATTTTAAAGCATTAAGTAGCAACAAGTTCGAGGAAGTTGTCGGTGTATACCACTTGAAGGTGAAATTGGGGGTAAGCTTCTTTGGGATTTTTACTTTTTCGGTGGGATTAAATTTAATCTCAAAACCTCTTATATTACCTTCAATGTCCTTTTCGATGAGATCGACCTTCCTTTGTTCGTAATCCTTGTAAAAATAGAGAGTGGATGCTGGTTTAGTATGTCTGCACTTCTTTAAATATTTAGAAAT
Source organism: uncultured bacterium (assembly GCA_964654765.1). GTDB lineage: Bacteria > Hydrothermota > Hydrothermia > UBA1063 > UBA1063 > UBA1063. The sequence goes on from CAZZKY010000025.1 coordinate 12,088, forward strand.
GAAGAAGTTCTCAAAAAGGACGCCAACCTCCTTAGGATCTCACTTTTTAATTTCCCTAAAATCAGCGATTAATGCATTTCTGATGCCCACGTCGTAGAAATAGTATTTAGACTTTTCCGAGATCACATTACGCAAACTTTCCTTAAATGGTGTAAACTGGAATATAACGTATGTCTTATCCAAAAGGTCCAGGTATCTTTCAACCATCCTAACATTTATGTGTAACTGCTGCGCCAGTTCATTGAGGGAAACCTCCTTACCCAGTTGATACGCCAATAGATAAAGAAGATTAAATAGTGTTTTGCTATTTTTGATCTTTTCAAAGGTAAGGATGTCTTTAAGAAGGTAAGAGACAATGATTTCGTTAAGGTAGTAAATCTTTTCCTCTTTCGGAATCTCTAAAACCTTTGGATACATCCCGTAAACTAAAAACTCGTTCAATCTCTCAGAAAGCTCAAAAAGGTTGTATTTCTTCCTTAACTCCAATAAGGAAACGGGAAAAAGTTCAATAGTAAACTTCCTTCCTGTTAGAGGTTCTCCCAACTGTCCCTTGAGTTCGAAAGAAGATGAGCCTGTTAGGATTAATTTAACCTCTGGTACGTAAATCTACGATCATTTTTGCCGTAAGCCAAATTTCTGTAACATATTGTGCCTCGTCAACAACTATTAGGCTGTACCCCTCCACCAATTCCTTTAACTTTTTTAGCTCCATTGAGCTCAGTATTTCCTGAACCCTGATATCTTTCCCAGGGAGATATTTCCATCTGAGGCTTGTTTTATTCAGAAGATTTTTTACCAGGGTAGTTTTACCTACTTACCTTGCACCATAGATTACATTACGTTTGCCTTTGAAAGGTATTGTTCTTAGTTATCGTAAAAGCGTGGTATCATAGTGTAATTATAAACACACTATTTTAAATTTTCCAAATTCTTGTAGCCTAAGTACAAAAATTCATACAGATTTTTGCATTGATATTACAAACTTTAAGCTATTATTAGTACATCGTCATAGAGGCTAACTATCCCGCCTTTTATAACCCTGCAGAAACGACCCCATCTTGAAACAGCGTAGGGTTTACCTTCTTCCACGAATTCTTCCTTTCCTATTTCCAGAATTTCCACCTCTGCCTCACCAATGCGAAGGCGTTTACCGGGAAGAAGGACGTATTCGGGGATGCCGAGGATGGTTATGTTTTCCGTGAGTTGGTCCAGTGGGAAAGTAAACTTTTCCTTAGGCACTTTTGCTAAGGCTTCCAGTGGAAAGAGGGATACTTGCCTTTCCGTACCCGCATGTACGTCGCCCTCAACTCCGAAATTTTCAATGAGTCTTATGCTTTCAACTTTATCCTTTAAACCCCTCTTCTCCGATTTTCCAAGGTAAATCACTTTGCCTTTGAACTCGTAATCCAACTTTACGTGACCAGATTTACCACCTTCCTTTTCTAAAAGTCTTAAATCGGTAACCTTTATCCAGCGGTCGTACCTTTTGAGCATATCGTAGAAGTTAAGGGCTGCCATTCCACAGGCCATCAGTGCCTCCATTTCGGCTCCCGTTCTGTCAATACACTCGACTTCTGAGTAGATTTCAATAACTCCCTCGTCGTAAAGCTTGGTTTCTAACTTAGCAGAGGTTACTCTTATCGGATGGCAAAAGGGTAAAACCTGTGCGGTAAACTTTGTTCCTGAAAGTCCAACAAGTTTAGAAGCCTCAACGGGATCGCCTTTTTCAACTCTACCTTCTTTAATGAGCTTGATAGTTTCTTTCTCTACTATGAGTCTTGCAATCGCCCTTGCTTTTCTATGGGTTTCTTGCTTTTCTGAAACATTTATCATTTTCATTCTTTTACCTCCTTTTGGGAATTATAAAATTTTAAGGGTGGAAAGAGAAAGTTTTCTTAGTAGATGAGCCAGCCTTAACCTTCATACGGATGTTTTAGCTTAAAATTTAAACGTGAAAAAAGGTTTTGATGTTTTCGTGGGAATTTTTTCGGTCATTGGCATACTTCTTTTTGTAATCCCGGGAGTTTATCTTCTTTTTTCAACAAGTCCAGCCTCTCTTTTTTCCGCCGTTAAAGATGATGAATTTTTAAGGGCGGTTGGAGTTTCCTTATCGTCGGCAACCCTCTCCACACTACTAATCCTGCTTTTTGGTACCCCCCTTGCTTACGTTCTTTCGCGGAGGGAATTTCCACTGAGGGGTCTCCTTGAGAACCTCTTAGAACTTCCTGTGGCGATTCCACACTCGGTTGCCGGTGTTGCCATTTTGAACTTCTTCGGTAGAGGTGCCTTTATGGGGAAAATTCTAAACTTGCTTGGTTTTGAGGTTTATGGAACGTTAACCGGTATTGTTATTGCTATGGCCTTCGTAAGCGCCCCTTATTTTATAGGTAGTCTAAAAGAGGGGTTGAGGCAGTTGCCACAAGAGTATGAAAAAATCTCCTATTCCTTAGGTAGGGGGAGATTTTACACCTTTTTCAAGGTTCTTCTTCCGATGACGAAAGGGCATCTCCTTAAGGGTCTTATCCTCTCCTGGGGAAGGGCGGTTTCTGAGTTTGGAGCGGTTATGGTGGTTGCCTACTTCCCGATGACTTCTACGGTATTTGTATATGAGAGGCTTGAGACAATGGGGATTAGGGCGACTTTGCCCTATGCGGTTTTGCTTTTTTTAATCACTGGATTTGTATTTTTGTTTTTAAGGATCCTCTGGGGTAAATATGCTGAAAGTAAAGGATTTGAAGGTTAGAAAGGGCAGCTTTCTCTTGGAAATTCCTGAGTTTGAAATGGAAACTCACGAGATGGTAAGTATACTCGGACCTTCCGGTAGCGGAAAAACCACTTTTCTTGAGGCTATAATGGGGTTTGTAAAGCTTGAATCTGGGAGGATTTATCTTTACGGAAATGACATAACTGACTTGCCACCATGGGAGAGAAACATCGCCATAGTCTATCAATCCCCTTACCTTTTCCCCCACCTTACCGTAAAGGAAAATCTCCTTTTTGGCTCTAAAGCCTGTGAAATGTTTGTAAATAATCTGGCAGAGAGGCTCAACATTTCAGACCTTCTTCAACGCTACCCCCACCAGCTTTCTGCGGGGCAGAGGCAGAGGATTTCTCTAATAAGAGCCATTGCCACAAGACCCCTTCTACTTTTGATGGATGAACCCTTTAACTTTTTAGACCCCAACAACAAAGAGGACCTGAGACACCTAATTAAGGAAATAAGGGAATTTTTCCTCTTGCCAATAGTTCTTGTAACCCATGACCTCGAAGAGGCCTTTTACTACTCTGACCGAATTGGAGTATTGGAAAAGGGAAAGCTTATAGCCCTTTCCAAACCCTTTGAACTCATTAAAGCTCCCCCCGACGATTTCGTTGCCACTTTTCTGGGTAAGGCAAATTTCATTCCCGTGGAAAGAAAAGAGGGTAAGTACTTTGCTAATGGAACGGAAATCTTCTTGCCTCGAGAAGTAGATAAAGACAACTTTGTCGTTATGCTCAGGCCTCAGGACGTCATTTTGAGTGAGACAGAGCCACCTCATTCCAGTGCAAGAAATCACTTTAAGGCGAAGGTGCTGGAGGTTATTGGTGGAAGTAAAGTGAATGAGGTCAGGCTTGAATCTGGTAACCTCAAGATATCTGCCTATGTGACCGACGCCTCAAAGGAAGAGCTTCGACTTGTCCCGGGGAAAGAGGTTTTCGTGATTTTCAAAGCAACTGCTCTTCACATTTTTGACTGATTGGAATATAATAATTCCATGATGAAAGAGGCCCGATTTTATGAAAAGTTGGAAAACAACAAAGTTCAATGTCATCTTTGCAGGCATAACTGCATTATAAATGAAGGAAAGTTTGGCATCTGTGGGGTTAGAAAAAATGAAAAAGGTGTTCTATATACCCTCGTTTACGACTATCCCGTTGCCATCCACGTTGACCCTATTGAAAAGAAACCCCTTTATCACTTTTTGCCCGGTTCAAGGGCCCTCTCAATAGCCACCGTTGGTTGCAATTTCAGGTGTAAATTCTGCCAGAATTACGATATTTCTCAGGCACCGAGGGAAGGTGAAATCTTTGGCGAAACGGTTCCACGTGAAACCGTGGTTGCCCTTGCTGAGAGGTATAGATGTGAATCAATTTCCTATACTTATACCGAACCGACGATCTTTTACGAATACGCCTACGATATAGCAGTTCTTGCCAAGAGCAAGGGCATTAAGAACAACTTTGTCACCAACGGCTACATTGAGGAAGAGCCTCTCAGGGAAATAGCTCCATACCTTGATGCTGCCAACATTGACCTTAAAAGTTTCAGAAAAGATTTTTATGCAAAAATCGTTGGTGCGAGGCTCGACCAGGTGCTGGAGAGCATCAAGCTTTACTTCAAACTGGGGATCTGGATCGAACTTACCACCCTCATCATCCCCGGTTATAACGATACCGAGGAGGAGCTTAGAGACATAGCGAGGTTCATAAAAAGCGAGTTGGCGGAATACGTTCCCTGGCACGTGTCTCGTTTTTATCCCCACTACAAGATGTCTCACATCCCACCCACTCCGGTAAAAAAGGTATTGAGGGCCAGGGAGATCGGACTTGAGGAGGGCCTTCTATACGTTTATACGGGAAACATACCGGGAGATGAGGGCAGTGATACCTATTGCCCAAGTTGTAAGAGGGCCGTGATAAAAAGAGAGGGATTCTGGGTTGTAGAAAACCGTGCTAAGGGTGGAGTGTGCGAATATTGTGGAGCACAGGTTCATGGAATTTTTTAGATTTTTTTTGAAACTTTAAAATTTTTCTATGGAGTTTTTAAAACTAGCAAGAAGGGAAGAAATTTACAAGGAATATTTCCCCCTTTTTAAAACCCTTAGACCCGAACAGGTTTCCATATTTGATGCTTTAGGCTATTTTGTGGCCGAAGACATCGTTGCGCCGGAGAACGTTCCTTATTTTCCCCGAAGTACCGTAGATGGTTACGCAGTCAAAGCCCAGGATACGGTTGGTGCCTCTGCGGAAAATCCAGTTTTGCTGAAAGTTTTGGGTGAAATTCCTATGGCGAGCAAGCCAAATATTACCCTTGAGCCTGGAGCTGCAGTAAAGATATGGACAGGAGGCTGGCTGCCAGACGGTGCTGATGCCGTGGTGATGCTTGAAAATGCATCTATAACTGGAGGATATGTAGAGATTTACAAGCCAGTGGCATCGGGTGAAAATGTGATTAAAGTGGGTGACGATGTAAGGGCAGGTGATGTTATAATCGAGAAAGGTAAGAGACTTAGACCCCAGGAAATTGGAATTTTGCAGACCTTTGGAATCCTTGAGGTGAAGGTCATTCGTAAACCGAGAGTCCTTTTAATTCCAACGGGTAATGAACTTGTTGAGCCCTGGCAGGAACCGAAGGATGGTAAAATCAGAGAAACTAACTCAGTTACCGTAACCTCTCTCATCCGGGAATATTGTGAATTGGTAAAAAGACACCCTATAATAAGGGACGATAAAAAGACACTTTATGAGGTATTGAGGGAAAATATGGCAGAATTTGATTTAATTTTGATTTCTGGCGGAAGTTCCAAAGGGGCTGGCGACTTCGGAGTAAGCGCTATTGAAGAGTTTGAAGGTGCAGAAATTCTATTCCATGGTGTTTATATAAGCCCCGGGAAGCCAACCATTTTCGCAAGAGTAAGGGAGAAGCCAATTATTGGACTTCCGGGCCATCCTGTTTCGTCTTTTGTTTCCACTTATCTATTTGTGATACCTTTACTTAAGTTTTTACAGGGTGCAACAGATTTTTGCCCTAAGCCTGCGGGGTATTTGACCGCAGGACAGGATATACCCTCAAAGGCGGGAAGGGAAGAGTGGATAAGGGTAAAAAGGGACGGGGACTACCTTTACCCCCTTTTCTCAGAGTCCGGAATCCTTTCAAGTCTTGTAAAATCCGATGGGCTTGTAAGGATTCCAGAAGAATTGGAAGGGGTTCATAAGGGCTTTAAAGTGGAGTTTTATCCAATATGAAAAAATATTTTTTAGAAAGGACAGAGCCGGAAGAGGCAAAACAAATTATATTTGAAACGTTAAAGAAGCTTTTAACACCAGAAAGGATAGGTACTGAGCACATTCCTGTAGCAAATTCCTCTGGTAGGATACTTATAAAGAGCCTCAGGGCGAGGTTTCCAGTTCCAAGGGAATACCTCTCCGCAATGGACGGTGTCGCAACAAGGGCGGAGCTTACCGCAGGCGCATCACCTTCAAATCCGGTCATTTTGAAGAAGGGTGAGTATGTCCCTATTAACACAGGTAATTTAATTCCCGAAGGTTTTGATTGTGTCGTTCGGAGGGAAGATTACTGGGAAGAAGAAGACTCAATAGTTGTGAGAACTCCTCATCAAAGGTATCAGAATGTCAGAGTCCCCGGCGAAGATGTCCTGCCCTTCGACCTGATTGCTGAAAACTGGCGCGTTATTGATGGAAAAATTGTAGCCCTTGCGGTCCAATCGGGCATTGAGGAGGTTGAAGTTTTAAGACCCTTAGCGGCACTTTTTATTCCAACGGGCAATGAGCTTTTACGTCCGGGTAGTGAATTTTCAAGAGGGAAGGTTTATGAAACCAATTCTCTCATTTTCTCCGATATTCTTAGAAAGTTGGGAATATTGGTAAAAATCCACGATATTGTGCCTGATGATCCTGAGAAATTAAGAGAGGTTTTTGAAGAGGCTTCTAAGTATTATCATATGGTCTTCGTTTGCGGAGGCACCTCGGCAGGTGAGTACGATTTTACCGCTCAAATCTTGAAGGAAAAGGGTGAGCTTCTAATTCACGGTCTTAATTTAAGGCCCGGTAAACCTTTTGTTTTCGGAGTTCTCAATCATACGCCCTTCTTTGGTGTTCCCGGATACCCCGGTGCAGCACTCTTTTCATATGAGTATGTTGTGCTACCCGTTTTAAAGGACTTCCTTGGTTATATTGAGGGCTCGGCTACTCTTCAGGCGAAGGCTGGCAGGAAGATTTCAGCCAGTGAAGGTGAAGACCATCTTTTTAATGTAGTGGTTTCAAAGGTTGGTTCTGATTACTACTTTTATCCAATCAAGCAAGGCTCTGGGCCTCTTTCACCTTTCATAAGGCGAAGTGGTTATGTGGTGGTTGAGAAAGGTTTGGAAGGCTTAGAAGAGAATGCGGTCAAAGAGGTTTATATTTCCGTTAGAAAAGAGCTCGTAGACAAAAGTATCCTGTTTGTTGGGAGTCATGACCTCTCCTTAGATATTTTAAAGGAGATCCTCTGGAGGGAATGGAGGGTCGCGCTAAATATTGTGAATGTGGGGAGTCTGGGTGGAATGAATGCTATTAAGAAAGGTTCAGCCCACATCTCTGGCGTTCACCTTTTGGACGAAAGGGATGGCACTTACAACATTTCTTTTGCGAAGGAGTTGGGGCTTAAGAATTTCGTTTTGCTTCCCTTTTTGAAGCGGGAGCAGGGATTTCTTGTAAGGGAAGAGCTCTCAGACAAGATAAAGAGTTTCAAGGATGTAAGAGATATGGGGCTATCCTTTGTGACCCGACAGAGGGGTTCGGGGACACGGATTCTGACCGATTACCTTCTTAAAAATGAAGGAATTGAGCCCTCTGAAATAAAGGGCTATGGGAATGATGTTTTGAACCATCTTGAAGTCGGGCACTATGTTAAAGTGGGAATGGCCGATGTGGGAGTAGGAATAAAGCCCATCGCAAAGTTACTTGGTCTTTCCTTTATACCTATTGCCGAAGAGGAATACGACCTTTTGATTTCCAGAGACTTTCTAAGAGATGACCGCTTCAGGTACCTTTCACTGGCAATTCGGAGCAAGGAGTTCGTAGAGGAAATTACTATACTCGGTGGCTACAAACACGTCTTTTCGGAGGTTCCAAAGCTTGAAGGATAAATACGGCAGAGATATTGAGTATGTGAGAATCTCCATTACCGACAGGTGTAACCTTAAATGTTTCTACTGCACGAATTTTAAACATTTTGTTCCTTTAAAGCATTCCGACATTTTGACCTATGAAGAGATTCTAAAGCTAATTGGTATCTTAGCGGAATTTGGCATAAAGAAAGTGCGTATCACTGGTGGAGAGCCTTTGGTTCGCAGTGGTGTAGGGGAATTTTTAAAAGAGATCAAGAAAATTCAGGGTGTCGAAAGACTTACTCTCACAACCAACGGAACTCTTTTGACAAGGTATTTGGATGATCTTAGGGAGGCTAAGGTTGACAGTGTAAATGTAAGTCTCGACAGCTTAAAAGAAGAAACCTTTGCTAAAATAGCTGGACTTCCTAAACTTCCGCTTATCATTGAAGGAATAAAGGGTCTAAGAGAACTTGGTATTCAGGTGAAGATGAACACCGTTTATACGAGATTAAACATCGATGAGGTGGAGGAGCTTATTAGGTTTGCCTTAGAAATGGGAATTCCTCTGAGATTTATTGAGCTTATGCCTTTTGGAAGCGACTGGGAAAAATATTATGTGCCCGAGGCCGAACTTATCGAAAGACTCAAAAAATTTGGTCCTATGGAGGAAATGGAAAGAAGGTTGGGAGATGGACCTGCGAGATACGTAAGGTTAAACATTGGGGGTAAAGAGATTGTAGTTGGTCTTATTGCTGCGATGTCCCACAAGTTTTGTGATTTCTGCAATCGAATAAGAGTAACTGCCGATGGCAAGCTCTTGCCCTGTATGGCCTCCAGTTTGAGTTATGACCTTAGGGAAATTTTACGAAAGGGGGATGATGGTTTTCTAAGGGAAACAATAAGAAGGGCGGTTTACAATAAACCATTAGGCCATAACCTGCATAGGTGGGTGCCAAATGAGATGAGAAAAATGGGAGGTTAAAGTGGTAGTTAGGAGTGCAATCGTAAAACTAAGTATATTGGGGTTGTTGCTTGTTGTTAGTTGCTCACAGAAGCCCCGTATGCGCTTTAATGAAAGCTGGAAAGGGGATTTGAAAGAAGTATGGATGAGCTCAAAAACTACTTTGAACTATGAGAGTTTTGGAGAGGATGAAGTAGGGAAATATTTCGTAGTTACAATAAGGGGTCGCCTTCCCTTAGGTGAGCTCAGACTCAATGCCATAGAAATAAAGGAAAACGGAGAAAGGGTAACGGCAGAGATTTACCCTGAAAGCATAGAAAATGACGACCCCAAGGCAGACCTTTTTGCCTTGAAAGTTTACAGCCTTCTCACGAAGGATGACATCAAAGCCAACGTGAGAGAATTCATCGGCGCCTTCTTCGATTCTGATTTCAGATTTAAAAATCTAAAGAGCTTCTCCAAGGGCAGGTTTTACATTTACCTCGAAAAGAATGGCGAGGAAATAGTGGGAAACGAATTGACGATAAGGTGAGAGAATAAGCTTCATATTGGAATTATGTTCACCCAAATTATTGACACTGTTATTTCGAGTTAAATCATAAGTTATTCCAAAACTTCAAAGTTTTCTTTAAAAAGAGTGTTTTTACAGTAATTTCCTGCTGTTAATTGGATGTTGAAACTCCTTTAGAATGCCGGATTTATATGCATAAAGTGTAAAGCTGTTTATTTAAGCTTTAAAGAGTACTTCTCTGTTTATGCTTTTTCTTTTCAAAAGAGAAAAGAGGTGGTTGTTCAAGGATTTTTAGCAAGGCCCGACGGTGTCTATTAAGGTGTTTAAGAGTTGGTGTTAACAAAAAATTGACAAAAATTGAGTTTTGCCCTTATAATTTTCTAACATTATGAGGATAAAGGTCCTCTTTGAGGGCACAGAAGTACAGACCATAGATAAAGATTATCGCTCTTACTTTATTTCCTTCCTTAAGATGGTCTTCGAAAGGTCCAACCTTTACCATGAAGTATTCAGTAAGAAGAAGTATCGACCTTACGCCTTTTCCCCTTATCTCGGAGAAGATTTTAGAATTGAGGAGGACAAAATTCAAATTGGGAAGAATTTATCTATTCTCTTTGCAAGTGGTGACCCAGTTATCATAACTAACTTTTACAATGGTGTGCTAAAGCTGAAAAATGAGGGTATCAAATTATGGAATAAGGATATCAAGGTGAAAGATATTGAACTTCTGCCCTACAGAAAAATCAAAAGTACTCGTGTGTTGTTCAAGACAATGGGTATTTGTGTCTTGAGTGATAAAAGAGTTTCTGCAAAAGATTTTGAAAATTTTTATATAATTCCGAGTGACGACCTTTCGCGTTTTAACATTTGCCTTTACGAAAGGACGAATGAACGATTCAGATACCTGACCAAAAATAATGAAATTCATCCCATAAGGATAACCTACTTAAAAGAGCTTAAAGAAGTCGTTGTAAAGCATTACAATGGTTATGTGCGTGGTTTTAAAGGGATTTTCGAAGTTGAGGGTTCGCCGGAAATTTTGCAGTTTGTTTATGATTTTGGTTTTGGAGTGAGAACTGGGCAGGGTTTTGGGCTTTTGGAAATTTTAGAGGAGTTGTAGGGACTATGACGAAGAATAAAATTACCCTTTATCCCTCAAATTGGCTTTATAACGCAGCAGTTTTTGGCTTTTTGAAGGTATTGAATTTCAAAAAAATCAATTTTGAAATTTCTGGGGGCGTCTCCTTTGATAGGTCAGCTATAAAAGAGGGTTACTTTGGCCTTTTTGAGTATCATAAGCAGGTTTTAAATGAAATTTTTAAAGTATGGGGTAAAAATAGAAGGTACCCAAACTACATTCAAGCAGATCAAAAAGATTTTTTTGAGCAGCATTATGTTGAAAAGCTGGCTTGTGTAAATAAATATGACACCACTGAAAGGAGATGTAGCTTTTGTGAGGGCTATTTTATTCCTAAGGAATTGCTGGACCAATTGAAAAAGTGTTTTCCTGGAAAGAATTTTGAAGGATTCATGAATCAGAGAGAAAAGTTCCAAAGCATACATTTCACTGAACTGGGAGCTGCACTAACCGAGGTACCAAATGCATTCTGGAATATGAGCCAATCTCTTCCAATTTGTCATTTGTGTTCCTTCCTGATAATCTTCAATCATCTGGCCTTTACCAAGACTCAGGAGGGCGAAATCTTTATAAATGCACCGGATTTCGGTTTAATCTGGGATCTGAACCGTTTTGCAGAGGAGGTTCTAAAGAGGTCGAAGGAGAATGAGATAAGGAAAATCCTTGGTTCTTCATTGTTGCAATGGGCGATAAGAAGAAGAACCCTTGTTGGTGCTTGGAGTATGTTAAATATAGAAGTAATAGTGAAAAGAAACGGAAAAAGGGATGTTGTTATTGACTATTTCGATTTACCTGCCCATATAACAAAGGTTTTGCTGGATTATGACATTGCAAGCTTGATTGAAAAGATTGCCGAAGAAAGTATCTTTGAACTTGTTGTTAGAGGCAAATTCTCCGAATTGGAAAAGGTTAACTATTATGTTTTAAGAGCGATTTTAAAACTCAAAGTCGGCGAGGGACTCTCTGAGAATGACCCCGTTAAATCTTATTTTAAATCGAGTGACACAAATAAACTCAATCATTTGTATACCGTGGCAAACCTTTTGCCTGAATTGTATGTTAGTATTTTAAAGAAAATTGGGAGGTGTGAAATGGTTGAGGGGGATGTTAGTAGATTGTTAAATAAATTAAAAGTTACAGGGCAGGCACTCCCCCCTAAGGTTATTGAGGATCTTAATGCAATTGCTTACCGCTTAATGGAGCAGGTTCGCCTCGGAAATAAGGATAATGTGTTTTATATGCTTCTCAGAAGTTTTAAGGCAAATAATGCGAGATTCCCCGATGAATTGGTTGAAGCCTTTAAACCAGAAAATGATAAGTACTTTAAGACCCTAATTTTTTCTTTTCTCGCCCCGGTTTTAGGTAACGTAGAAGGAGGGGGATGATGAAAGATATAACAGTAACAATAATTTTTGAAGGTTCAGCGTTAAACCGTGATGAAAAGGTTGGTGGCAACATCCTTTCCATAAAAAAATTACAACTGGGTGGAAAGACACTAAGTTTCATTGGTAAGAGCGCAATGAGGCACTATCTCTTTACCACGCTTCATAGAGCCTATGGTTGGAAAGAGGCAAGGGTTACGGGGCAAGGGGAAGTGGTTCAGTTTGACATTACGCAGGATGATATTCTAACCTCACCAGAACTTGATGCTTTTGGTTATATGTACACCATAGGGAAGCAACGCTCAATCACAAGGAAAGCCCCCGTTGGAATAACGAAGGCTGTTTCTTTAACGGAGTGGAATGGTGATATGGCCTTTTACTGTAATCATGATTTGGTTTCAAGAGGTGTTTCCCAAGGTCTTAATGTTACCCCCAATCCTTACAATAAAGAGGAACACCTTTCACTTTACAAAGTTAGTTTTACCATAGATGCAAAAAGGTTTGGGAGAGACGAATGGATTGTTGATGAGGAGCCTGAGTTTATAGGCGAAAAAGGTGAACTCCACATAAAACTGCCGGCAGGTAGTGAGGATAATGAGGATGAGAAGGCTAATGAGGACAAGAAGGGAAAGAAGGTTAAGAAGGTAGTCAAAGTTTTGAACGATGTGGAACAAATTGAGCCAGGAAAAAAGTACAAAATAAAAATTTTTAAAGGTGAAGGTAGAGAAATAGATTCTACAGTGACAGTGGTGAGAATTGATGGGGCGTATAAGGTTGTTTTTGAAGTATCAGAAGTTGAGAAAAAGAGAAGAATACGGGAATTAATAACGGCCATAAGGAATGGCTTATATGCACAATCATCCGGGGAATTAAACACCATCGTTCCATTATTTTTTATTTCTGCTCCAGTTAGAGTGCCTTCACCCATATTCCATCCTTACATAGAAGTTGAAGATACGGGTAGAGGCGGGGTCTATAAGGTTAAAGGAATATCGGATTGTCTAAAAAACGAATGGTTGGTAAACGGCGGTCCGGGAAGTGTGTTAATAATTGAGAGTGAGAAAATTAGGTGTGAACTAAAGGACGAGGAGAAAGCCCTCGTAACCAGCGACTTGGAAGAGTTTTTGAAAAAGTGCGAACTTCATTGAAGTGACGAGGAGAAGTAAACTCTGCGAGAGGCATATATTATTTTGAGAATGCAAGTTCGCTCCGGTGATATGCTTATTGAAGTATTGAAGTTTGCTATTGGGGCATTTAAGCGCAAGGGATCATTCTTCCTTTGAAGGTACGGTGAAGTGCTTCAAAGGAACAAAAGTTATCTTATGCACCCGCTTTGTGGGTGTAAGTAGTTTCTAAGTGAGGAAAAAATGAAAGTCATAAAGTTGAGAATCTTTCAGCCTTCTGCCCATTATAGGGTCCCGTTTACCCTGAGGAGGAAGCACACCTACCCCATTCCCCCGTATTCTACCTTTGTTGGTCTTATGTGTAATGTTTTGGGGATAAAGGACCAAAAAGATGGGGCTTTCGAAGTCTTAAAGAGAGGGCTGTCTCTCGCTATCTATGGAAAATATGATTATTTAAATAGGGAGTATGTTTGGTTTAGAAATTTAGAGAAGGGCGCTCATAAAAGTAGGTTTGGCTCTCCATCTAATAGAGCAATAGATCAGATTCCTGAACATCCGGGTGGTCAAATCCCTGTTACAATAGATATTCTTGAGAATGTAAGGCTGCTAATTTATATTAAACACTCGGATAGCAGCTTTCTTTCTGAGTTGTTTGATGCCCTCCAGAATCCAGTTCGTAGGGTTTCACCGCTCCACCTCGGCAGAGCGGAAGACTTGATTGCCGTTGAAGGGATTGAGCTTAGAGAAATTGAAATCGAGTTAAAACCTCTTTATGGGAGGATGAGAGATTATGATTTTACCTGGCTTGTAGACCCATATAGGGGAGAGAGATTCTTCGACGAAGAGCTTTACCCACAAGACTTAAGAAACGCCTATTTCGAGGAATACAAAAATTTCTTTTACAAAGTGCAGGGGAGTTATCACTTGGTAACATCATTTTACAAAATAGTTAAAGGACAGAGGAATTTTGAATACGTGCCTGCTAAACTCTTTGAGGGTGGTGATTTTCCGCTAAACTTTGGCAAACCTTTTAAGGTTCCGTTCGATGGAGATATACCTCTGTTTTTTGCCAAGTTGAGTGGAGGGGGTTAATATGGCTGAGATATGGGCAAAATCAAAGGGAACCACACTGAAAGACCATATAACTTGTATGTTGAGGCTTATTGACAGCGGGGAGTTTGAAAGGGTATTAGATAAGATAGAGTGTAAATTGAGCAGACATGATTTTAATAAAAGAGAAATCCTGAAGTACGCATCCTTGTGTCATGACTTTGGAAAGGTTTCTCCAAATTTTCAGAGAGTTGTTGGCAATTTAGATTACGAAAAATTTTTTGAAACGGCGCATTTCCCGGATGTCAGGCACAACATTCTGTCATTGTTTTTCATCAACAAAGACAAGGTAAAAGAATATTGTAAAGATGACGAGATTCTATACTCAACTTTTCTCTCAGCTATTGCCTTTCACCATTGGAGAAAGGACGAAAAGGAATACATCTTTCATTTAAACGAAAAACTGGTTAAAACAAGCCGGATTTTGCTGGAAAATGGAAATGGCCGAAAATTGGCAGACATATTAAGGGATCATTTACAGGGACTTGAGGAAAATGGAGTAGGAGTGAGGGATTGGATTGCCTTTGATGAAGATTTAGCAAGGCATATACAATCCGAGGGTAATCTTATAAGTGCTGGGGTGATACCACCCTATTCTTTATATTTTTTACCAGAACGGTTGAAAGCTAATGCCAAAATTGACCTCAACTTATGGGTTTTTCTATCAGGTTTTCTTATGCGTCTTGATCATTTAGCCTCTTTTCTTGAGATTGAAAATACTTGCTATGTGCAGATGGAAACTGCGTTAAAGTTTGAGAAAGAGCCTCCCCAAGTCGACTTAGAGGGTGTCTATTCTATCACTTTTGGGAGTGATTTCTGGCAAAAGAAGCTTAAGGAGCATTTGAGTGAAAACGTTATTCTAATTGCCCCCACAGGAATTGGGAAAACGGAATTCTCCTTTTTATGGGCTTGTGGCGAGAAGTTCTTTTACTCGATGCCCTTAAGGGTCGCTACAAACCAAATCTTTGACCGGGCGTCGAAATACTTTAATTCTGAAACTATAAATGAAGAAGAACGAGATCCTTGGATTGATGGGAATGTGGGATTGTTGCATTCTGATGCCGACTTGTACATTATTGAGAAGTTTGAAACATTGAGAAACACTAATTGGGATGGTGAAACGCCGAGAATAATTGAAATATCGAGGCTCTTTTCCTTACCAATAATCGTTTCAACGGGAGATCAAATCTTCCCCTCAGCTCTGAAGTATCCCGGTTACGAGAAGGTTTATGCGACGCTTGGTTATTCAAAATTGATTATAGATGAAGTACAAGCATATGATCCCAGAGCTTGTGCAATAGTTGTGAAGATGATAGAGGACATGGTGTCGCTGGGTGGGAAATTCCTGCTTATGACCGCCACATTACCGAACTTTGTGATAGAAGAGTTGGATGCAAGGGGAATTGATTATGTGTTAGTGAATTTGTATGATGGGACTATAACTCGCCAAGGTAATGAAGAAAGGGCTCCTGTAAAAATAAAGGATTTGCTTAGACACAAGATTGAGGTAAGGGAGAAAGACATTGAAGAGGATGTAGATGAGATAATCAAGAAAGCCAACAAAATGAAGAGGGTGCTGGTCGTATTGAACACCGTCGAGAAGGCAGTAAGGGTTTTTGAAAGAATAAAAGAAAAAGGTTTTAATGGGTATTTGGAGGTTTTGCATTCTCGTTTGACATTAAACGAAAGAAGGAGAAAGGAGAAGGAGTTGGAGACAGAGTTTAGCAATCCTAAACCTATGGATGAGAAAAAGGCAAAAATCCTTGTGGCTACGCAGGTTGTGGAGGCCTCCTTAGATATCGATGCAGATTATCTATTCACCGAGATTGCTCCTATGGACTCAATCGTCCAAAGAATGGGCAGGGTAATGAGGAGGGTTGATTTAATCTCTGGTAATGTGAAAGGAAGCTCGAAACCTTTCCAATATGATGACTTTTATGATGGGGCTGAGAATAACGTCATATTGTGTGTGGGCGGAAACGATAAAACTTACCCTGAATCTGGAAGAGGGCATGTTTATCCCCTTGACCTTATAGAGGAAACTTTGAGGAAGATCTTAAATGTCAATGATGAGGATACTAAAAAGTCTAAGAAAAAAGGTAGTAAGAGCCAAGGCTGGAAGGAAATTATGAGTGTTGCCAAAGAAAGGTCCCTTGAGTTAAGTGAATGTGATAAGAACAGGTTAGTTGTAAGTGTGTTCAGTAGTCTTAGCATTAAGAAATCTCGATATTATGAAAAATTTTACGAGACTTTGAAAGTCCTCGATGCTGGGTATGTCTCTGAGAACAAGGAAGAGGCCCACAAGATATTCAGAGAAATCTACACAATACCAATCGTAAGCTCTGAACAAATAGACGAAATCGTTGAGAAAATAAAGTCAAATCTCGACAAGTTGAATTGGACCTGGTTCAAAAAAGAGATTATTGCGGAGTATGTTATTTATGAAAATATGTGGAGGTACAGAGAGTATAACCTTAAAAGTTTTTGGAAGTATGTAGAGAGCCGCTTTGAAGAAGTTGAAGTTAAGGTTAAAAAAAGGCTCGAAAGTTATTTAGCAGGTATTTATGTGGTAGAAAAAGAAAGCGCAGTTATAGTATAAAAATGGAACTAAGCCCAAATGAATTAGAGGATCTCAAGGTAAAAGGTACGGAAGTTTCCTACTACATTGTTTGCAAGAGGAAGCTCTGGTTGTTTTCTCATGGAATTGCTTTTGAGCGTTTCTCAGACGATGTTGAAATCGGTAAGATAATTAGTGAGGCGTTCTTTAAGAGGGAACCATTTAAAGAAGTTGAAATGGAAAGCTTTAAAATAGACTTCATTAAAGTCGGTGCCGAATTAGTTGTTAATGAGGTTAAGAAATCCAGAAAACTTGAAGAGGCTCATATCTGGCAGACAAAATTTTACATTTATGAACTTCAAAGAAGGAAGGTTAATTGCAGAAGCGGTGTTATCCATTATCCTCTTTTGCTGAAGAAGATCGATATTGAGCTTTCGGAAAGTGACAAAGTTGAAATTGAGCGGGCGATTTCGAGAATCAAAGAGGTAAAACTCCTTTCATCTCCTCCTGAAGTAGTAAAGAAGCCTTATTGTAGCAGGTGTTCGTATTTTGATTTTTGCGCTGTATGATGGGCAGGAACTATTACATTTTCAAAGAGGGGAGAATCAGGAGAAGTCAAAACACCGTTTTTTTAGAAACCCAGGAAGGTAAGCGGTCCCTTCCTATCAATGATATAGATCAGATATTCATTTTTGGAGAAATGGATCTAAACACTGCATTTCTCAACTTTATTGGTGCCAATAAGATAGTTGTTCACTTTTTCAACTACTACGGCTATTATACTGGGAGTTTTGTTCCAAGAGAGACCAATATCTCGGGTGATTTGACGGTCAAGCAAGCTCAGCATTACTTAGACGGAAGTGCAAGGCTCTTTATTGCCAAAAAGTTTGTAGAAGGTGCTGCTCATAATATGAAGCGAAATTTCGAGAAAAGGGAAGGGTTCGGAGAAGAGGTTGAAAAAATTGGAAATTTGGCAGTAAACATACTTGATTGTAGGACGATAAACGAATTAATGAGCGTAGAAGCCCATATAAAGAAGATTAATTATGAATGTATTGAAAAGGCCACCAGCTGGGAATTTGAAAGGCGAGCCATAAGGCCACCACAAAATCCATTGAACGCTATGATATCCTTTGGCAATTCATTGGTTTATGCACACATTCTTAAAGAAATTTATGAAACCCCGCTGAATCCTTCGATTAGCTTTCTACATGAACCTTTTCAAAGGAGGTTCTCTCTATCTTTGGATGTAGCTGAAGTTTTCAAACCCATACTGGTGGATAGATTGGTTATGAGGCTTATTAATTTGGGAATAATAACGGAAGAACATTTTGAAAGGTCCTTAAACTTTGCCTATTTAAAGGAAGAAGGTCGGAAGATTTTTGTGAAACATTTTGACGAAATGCTGGAAGAACGAGTGCTACATAGAAAGCTGAAGAGAAGGATAAAATACAAGAACCTGATAAAACTGGAGCTCTACAAACTTGTTAAGCACTTTCTGGGAGAAAAGGTGTATTCTCCATTAAAGGTGTGGTGGTAAAATGAAGGTGATTTTAATCTATGACATTGCGATGGTAGAGAGAGAAGATCAGAAAAGGCTTACAAAGGTTATGAAGATTGCACGTAAGTATTTGCATCACGTCCAAAGGTCGGTCTTTGAAGGTGAGTTAAGCTATGGCAAATTGAGGAGGCTTGAGCACGAAATATTGAGTATTGCTGATCGAAGCAGGGATAGTATAATTATATATACCTTTCCGGACTCTATAAACTTTGAAAGGAGAATTTTGACAGACGTGGAGGATTTAACAAGTAATCTTTTGTTATAAATGTAGCTCTTTGAAAACATTGTGGTTGCAGGGCTAAAGGTTTGACGCAAAAATTACAAAACCAGGGGTTTAATTCTTTGATAAAATAAGAAAATTAAATGCGGTCGCAATGTGCCAAAGAGGAATTTAAACGATATTATGGTGGAGACCTACCTTTCAAGATTTCAATGTCGCAATGTGCCAAAGAGGAATTTAAACGTAGTTAGTCTTGTGTTTTTCCATTATCTCTAACACCGTCGCAATGTGCCAAAGAGGAATTTAAACAATTTCTTTGCTTTTAATAACTTTAAGGATTGCCTTAGTCGCAATGTGCCAAAGAGGAATTTAAACACGCCCAGTGCGTCAGGTCGTAGGAGGAGCAAAACTCGTCGCAATGTGCCAAAGAGGAATTTAAACCTTTTCTGCCCGCCAGTGAATTTGCGAAAGAGGATAGGTCGCAATGTGCCAAAGAGGAATTTAAACTTGGTCTATACTTCAAAATTGTTGTGCTCTTTATCATGTCGCAATGTGCCAAAGAGGAATTTAAACGAAGCTACTGGATACGAAAAATCCGTGAAAGATATGCTGGTCGCAATGTGCCAAAGAGGAATTTAAACAAGACAATACTTCATAGATACCTTGCCAGCATT
>CAZZKY010000026.1:0-2536 GCA_964654765.1 uncultured bacterium
CTCCTCACGCAATTTTTCGCAGTGATCAACCCATTCCTTCCAGGTCATGTTTTTTTGCGGTCCGCATTCTTTTGAATTCTTCAGCCCATATTTTTCAGCCTCGCAGTTTTGGCAGTTGGGATTAAAATCGATGTTTGCCTCCTTCACACTTCACCGTGTGGACTTGGAATTCTTCAATCTTTCCCAGCTATTCTAGGCCGAGGGTAAAAGAAGTAGGCTGCAAAGTTAGATAGGAACGTAGAAACCATTTGTTGAACTTATAATCAGGATCGGCAATTCAAAAGGGACTTTACGTTATACCCCCTAACTCAGTTTGAAGGGGAATAAGGGGAAGTTTGGACATCATTATTTGTAGCTCTCATAGGAAAAACTACATTTTTTATCATATAACAACTGTTGAAATCTTTGTACTCGTCCAAAATATTAGCTAGAAGCTTCCCCTTTTACCCCTCTATACTCTATAAAAAATTTAAATACCAGAATATATAGTCTTATCCAGCATTCTACATAGAGGAATGCAAAACCTATTCTAAGGATAAGGCCAGCTTTCAAGTCCAAAGAACAAAAGAACTTGTTGAAATCTTTTTTCCTAATCTGTTTTGAAATTTAGAAATCCCTTGTTGGTGACTGTAATTGATTTAAACTTCGCTGTTGCTGTCAATCTCTTTTTTTAATCTCACTCCCTTAAAGCAGTACTTTCCTCCCCGCTTAACTTCCAAAAACTTGATTCTCATCAGCTTGTAGAACTTTCTTCTCGTTAGCACTCTTGATTTTCCGCTTTTTTTCGCCCACTCCACATAGTTGTTGTAAGCTTCCCCTCTCGCCACGACAGATCTATCTTCGAAGACGCATGACTCCCTAAGCCACTCAGCCAGCGGAAAGTTTGCTTCCTTAAGGATTTCTCTAACTTTATCGACATCTCTCGGTATCCTGTAGTTCAATTTCTTCAGCAACCATGCGCAGTATAGCAGGAATCTAAATGTATCGTTAATGCAATTTTGGTCGTTTTTGAGTCGTTCTATTACCATAGGATCCTTCTCTTCTTCCATCAGCGGGTTGTCCGCAAAAATTTTCACAATCCTCTCAGCAAAAGCTTCGTCAACTTTCTCAAAACTCGGAATCTCGTTTACGAGAATGAACATTTTTATAACGTTTGGATCTTTCTCCTTATGTGGCTTGAACTTCTCTTCGATTGAAAGCGTGTCGCCACCCACGATCCGCTTTATCTTCTCAACACACCTCACGACTGTGTCGCTCTTTTCCGATGTTATGTTCACAACTGCGGTCAGAAAAGGAGCTAAGCCAAAGCGCTCTTCTAGGTCCTCAAGAGATTGCGTTGCACACTTATTTTTAAGACAGGATTTCAGCGCTTCTTTGAGTGTAGTCTTTCCCGTGTCTGGTTTTCCAACTATTATGACTAGGAGCTTGAGCGGGAAAGGAGTAAGGATGCTGCCAAGGCACAGCTTAAGCTTTTCCCAGTTGTCATCATCGTAAAATCTCCTTATAGCACTGTAGATTTGCGTCTCCGCAAAATGAGTATCATCGATTTCACCAGCTTTCAGTTTTTGCAGGAATTCCAATTCAACGCTTACAGGAAGACGGGTGAGGAAGAAAGCATCTAGTTCTTCTTCGACATCGATCATCTTCAGCTCATAAAGATCGAGGATGCCGTTGCTAACTGCCAGATATCTTGCTGGCTCTATTTGAGTGTGGTGGATGGTCTTTGCTTCACTTGCAACATGCTCCATGAGTTCGTTTACAACTTCACGGCTGGTTATGTAGCTGCCGAGTTTCTTTGCTAGCGCAGATATTATTGCCTTCGCATCGAAAAGCAAGTTATGTCTTCCTGCTATGTAACACTCCCAGCCTCCGCTTGGGTGGTAGACTTTTACATAGCGGAACAACTGCAGTTCATTCAGCAGGAGCCACAACAAGTATGCCCTTTGGGGAACTGGTAAAGTGGCAATGAGCAACCCAGAGTTCGATTTTACTCCTCTCTTTCTTAATCCGTTTTTGTCATCAGTGATGAAACCTGTATTATAGGCCAAATCAACAAGCCTGGGAATTCCTGCACCATCAGGGAGTTTTTTGATTAAATTCATTATTTCTTCTTGGGTTTCGGCTTTTTTGATCGATTCAAAAACGTTAGAGCAATATTCAAGTATCTCCTCGTGTAGCGAAAGGTTTTCCTTGCTCGATACATCATCAAAAATCTCAGAAATGCTGTGGATGATATTAGATGCTTTATCTTCGCTGTTCAGAGAAGCTGTAAGAACTTCACGTAGACCAGTTATTCCTTTGATTTCCTCTTCCCTAATTTCTTTTTCCAAGCCATAGGGTTTCTCGCCTACAATTCCTTCGATCTCGCTAGCGTAGAAGTCAAGATCAAATCTGACTTTTTTGTAGCTATAAACCAGAGCTCCGACCCTCATTTTCAGCCGATCATCATCTTTTGTCTCATCGTAAAGTGCTTTTAGAACTTGAAGCGTGGAAACTGGATTTATCCACTTCTTTGCCGCCCATCCGCTGAAGAACA
>CAZZKY010000027.1:0-4550 GCA_964654765.1 uncultured bacterium
GCCAGAAATACCAATAATAAAGGACAACAAAGGGGTTTTCATCGTGGGGGATGCCGCATTAAATAGAAGGCAGATGTCCATCGCCGTTGCCCACAGCATTGAAACCTGTATAAACATTGTAACGGAGTACAAAGGATGAAAATACTTCACGTTCAAGGAAAGGAAGAGGTTGCAACGGTTTACGTGGGACTTACGGAGAAAGGAAACAGAGTGGAGTTCGTCGAATCAAGGCCCAACCCGGGTGGAATATCAGAAAAATGGGTAATCATCGTATCCACTCTCAAGGGCTGTCCCGTAAGGTGCACTATGTGTGATGCGGGGCACTTCTACGAGGGGAGATTGTCTTACAGCGAAATAATGGAGCAGATTGAATATTTAGTGTTTAAGCACTTCCCCGATGGGAAAGTAAAAACAAAAAAGTTTAAGATACAATTCTCCCGTGTTGGAGAACCCGCCTTCAATCCTGATGTCCTTAAGGTACTCGAGGAAATAAACAAATTCGAAAAGGTCATACCATCCATATCCACTATCGCTCCAAAGGGTTCCGAACGGTTTTTCCACGAACTTAAAGAGATAAAGGAAAAATACTACCGTGGCCGATTCCAGCTTCAATTTTCCATTCACTCTACCAACGAAGAGGAGCGGGATGCTATAATCCCTGTGAAGAAATGGCCCCTTCAAAAGATTGCAGAGTACGGCGAAGAATTCGTCGGGGTGGATGATAAAAAGGTAACACTCAACTTTGCCCTGTCAAAAAATTTCACCTTTGACCCGACTGTCATAGAGAGCCTCTTTAACCCTGAAAAGTTCTTGATCAAGATAACCCCGATAAACCCCACTTTGAGAAGTCTTGAAAACGGTTTAGAATCGGACGTTGACATTGAGACGGGAAATTTGCAAAAACACCAAAGTAGCCTTCAAAGGCTAATAGATAGGGGTTACGAGGTGATAGTGAGCATTGGGAATCTTGAAGAAAACAAGATAGGCAGTAACTGCGGTATGTACTTGAGAAAATTGAGGGTAATAAGTGAGATACCAAATTGAAATCCCCATCAAAATCGAGCTTCAGGCAAAATCTCCCTATCTAAATTTTAACAATTGAGAATGGCTTCCTTTAACCCTGAAACAAACCCGCAATTCAAGAAGGCTTTTGAACTGGTTTCAAATACCTCAAAGAATGTCTTAATAACAGGAAGAGCTGGTACTGGAAAGTCCACTTTCCTGCGTCATTTAAAGGAAAACCTGGAGAAAAACTTTGCCATCCTTGCTCCAACAGGGATTTCTGCAGTGAACGTTGGAGGCCAGACAATCCATTCCTTCTTCGGATTTAGGCCCGACATTACCTTAGAGAGAGTTAGTAGATTGGACCCCACTCCTTCTAAAAGAAAGTTATACGAGAGCCTGGAGACCCTTATCATAGATGAAGTCTCTATGGTAAGAGCAGACCTTTTCGATTGCGTTGAGAGATTTCTGAAAATTTGGGGACCCTGGCCAGGTAAGCCTTTCGGAGGAATTCAAATACTACTAATCGGAGACCTTTATCAACTGCCACCCGTGGTTAAATATAAAGAAAAGGACATATTTTTCGCCATCTATGAGACCCCCTATTTCTTCTCCTCTAAAGCTTTCAAAGAAAATTCCTTTGAACACATAGAATTTGAAAAGGTCTATCGGCAGAAGGATCAAAAATTTTTAGAAATCTTAAACAAAATAAGAACGGGCACTATAGATGATGAGACTCTGAAAGTTCTCAACGGAAGGGTGATCCCCGATTTCAAGCCATCTGAAGAAAATATCTACGTCTACCTGACCACCACCAACGCAAAAGCAGACAGTCTGAATGAAGGAGAACTCCAAAAATTAAAGGGACAAATCTATGAATTCCAAGCCACAATGTTAGGAAAAATAGAAGGGGATGAGCTCCCAGCCCCACCCCTCTTAAAAATAAAAGAGGGCGCTCAAATCATGCTGGTTTCTAACGATCCAAATGGAAGGTGGGTAAACGGTGATGTGGGAAGGGTGCTTTCCATCTACCCTGAAAGAGCCACTGTTGTAGTCAAGCTAAACCGAGGAGACGTTGTGGAAGTTACACCAAACACATGGGAGATTTACGAATATTACTATAATGAGCAAAAGAAGGAGATAGATGTTAGGGTGATTGGAACTTATGTCCAGATACCGATGAAGTTGGCCTGGGCTATAACTATTCATAAAAGTCAGGGTTTAACCTTTGAGAGGATAATTGTAGACCTCGAAAAGGGTACCTTTGCCCATGGACAACTCTATGTTGCTCTCTCTCGGTGCACATCCTTAGAAGGCATTGTTTTAACGAGGCCAGTGAAAAAGGATGATATCAAGCTGGACAGAGTAGTTGTAAAGTTTTTGACAGAACTACAGTGTCGAAAAGCAGAATAAAAAGCAGAGTTTTGAGAGAAAATTGAATTTATTAAAAAGGCCTATTGAGAAAAAAGGAAGTGGAAATTCTGTACCTTAAGAGCACCGGTGAAAAATCTCAAAGGATTGTTCTTCTCTTAGAAATTGTGGAAAAAATCCAAGAAAAAAATCTTTCTTAGCCCTTCGGCCCCACTGCAAATTTAGAACAAATAGGCTTTTAAAGTGAAGGCCCTTAAGACGATGCCGATATAGTTAGGCTAAAAAACAGCAAGTGTTATCTTTGCAATTTTTGTCCTTTCCGGAAGCTATCCTCAAATAAACTAATTCTGTAAATTGTAAAAATGGTATCAAAGCTCACCCACGAGAATAAGGTGGGAATTCGAGTTAAAAGTCGGGTAAAAATAATTACAACAATTTTCCCTTCACCATAAAGTTGAAAACATAAGGAATATTTTTTAACACAAAATATAAGGCTTTGTATCGATGGAACATTCCCAGTTCAGACCGGATCGTTTCTGCTGCCTTTGCCCTTTTATTACCACTAAAACTTTTTTAATGCCTGCTTTGTCAAATCCAAAAAGAGACTTAATCGTCTAAAAGACCATAAAATAATAAAAAATCTCGCCCAAAATCCACATGTCGATTTTTACCGAAATTATTCTGCAAAATCGCACGCTTTTGCCGAAACAAATCTGCAAATTTTGACAAGTTGTGTTATAATATGTAGTGATACAAGGGGGTGATTTATGGAAATAGATGAGCTTTATCTTTTAAATCCTTGGTGGAAGGAGCCGAGTGCAATCAACTTTGAGAGGAACATCTCGAAGTACAAAAGCAGCACTTTCCGCTTTTACCCTGAAAAAACTTTTAACCAAATACCTCCTGACAAACCTGGAATCTATACCCTTCGAGGTCCAAGGCAGGTTGGAAAAACTACATTTTTAAAATTATACATTAAAAATTTAATTGAAGAGGGGATTAATCCGACTGGCATTTTTTATCTAAGCTGTGACGGAATTAGAGATAGATTTGAACTAAACGAGATAATCAAGTTGTACTTTGAAAGCTTTGGTAAAAGCCTCAAGAGTATGAAGTATATATTTTTAGACGAGATTACTGCTATTGAGGATTGGCAATTAACAATAAAACATTTAGCTGATCTGGGTCTTTTTGACGAAAACCTAATCGTTCTCACTGGCTCATCTGCTTATGACCTGAAAAAGTCCAGTGAAAGATTACCGGGAAGAAAGGGATTTGGAAAAGACCTCGTCTATATGCCTCTCACCTTTAGAGAATATCTTAAGGTTATTGGGGAAGAGGTCGATCAAGTCACCTTAGACGAATTATTTTCCTTGTCAGAAAATGACCTTAAAGTCCTTGAATTCAGAAACGGAAAGATTAAGGAACATTTTATCAGGTACTTAAATTGTGGAGGATTCCCACAAGCAATAGACGAGTTCCTAAGAGAAAATTCTTTAAGGGCCAGTGTCAGTGTATACAAAGATTTTGTCTTAGGTGATGCAGAAAAATACATAGGTTCCCGTGTGAAAGTGTTGGAAATTATCAGAAAGCTTCCAGACATCATAGGACAAAGGTTTTCCTGGGATTCACTGGTGCAAGTATTCTCAGGCAGGATTGAAAGCATGGAAACAATAAAAAAATACATGGAATTCTTAGCTTACAGCTTCATCATTTTTAATGTATTTTTCGTTGACCCATCGACGAACACCATAAAACCGAAAAAGAACAAAAAAGTTTACCCTCTCGATAGAATAATTGCAGATGTAATTGCAGAAATAAGCGGCAAAACCATCGGTACACCGCAAATTATCGAAACTTTAGTTTTAAGGCACATCGTCCGAGATTCAGACGTAACACTTAATGGTCTAAACCTATACCAGGGCCCCTTTTTCTGGTACTCTGACAGGGGCAACGAAATTGATTTTATTTGCGAACGAAATGGAAAGCTAATACCAATAGAAGTGAAATATCAATCCAATATAGGGAGGTCTGACTACCTTGGTATGAGAAGAGTCTTTGGAAGGGGCATCGTCGTGACGAAAGACAGCATTTTAAAAGACGGCGAGATTGTAGGGATTCCTGTGTGGTTGCTTCTTGGAATTCTTGCGTAGGTAAATAAAGGAAAAGACTTTCCC
>CAZZKY010000028.1:0-18016 GCA_964654765.1 uncultured bacterium
AACCCAAAGACTTAATTAACCCAAAGTGTACAATCTGCGGTGGAGTTCCCGTTGTGAAAACTTCATACCACTACTATTTCAAACTCAAAGAATTTGAAAAACCTTTAAAAGATTGGCTTTCCACCAAAACCTATTGGAAAGAAAACGTCCTTAATCAAGCACTTTCATGGGTAAGGGATGGACTTCAAGATAGAGCTATCACAAGGGACCTCTCTTGGGGGGTACCAGTTCCTCTGGAAGAAGCAAAAGGAAAAGTACTTTACGTTTGGTTTGATGCACCAATTGGGTATATTTCATCGACAATTGAGTGGGCAGAAAAAAATGGTAAACCTGAAGAATGGAAAAAATACTGGCTCGATACGGAAACGAAAATCATTCACTTTATTGGAAAGGACAATATCATATTTCACACCCTTATATGGCCTGCTATGCTTATGGCCCACGGAGACTACAACCTGCCTGACAACGTTCCAGCCAATGAATTTCTCAACTTAATGGGTGCAAAGTTGTCCACATCCAGAAATTGGGCAATATGGATTCCAGACCTATTAAAAGAATATCCCGCAGACTACATTAGATATGGACTTGCACACGTTATACCTGAAACGAAGGACTCGGACTTTTCCATTGAAGAATTTCACACAAGGATAAATAGTGAACTTGTTAACAACTTCGGAAATTTCGTGAACAGAACCCTTTCCTTTATCAAAAACTACATGGGAAGAGTACCGAAAGACATAGAAGGATTTAAGGATATGGATTTAGAGATAATAAAGGATATCGAAGAATTACCCGGGAAAGTTGGCAGTTACCTGCAAAACTTTGAGTTTAGAAAAGCCTTGAAAGAAATAATGGCATTCTCTCAAAAGGGTAATCAGTATTTTGATTACAAGAGACCATGGAGTACAAGGAAAACGGATTACAAAGAGACCGAGAGGACCCTTTACCTGTGTGCTTCAATGGTGAAAGCTTTAAGCATTGTAATAGAACCTTATCTACCAGACTCGGCAATGAAAATTAGAAAAATGCTCAGAATTTCAGACGTCAGTTTATCCTGGGAAGATGCAGGTAACTGGAAATTCTCAAAAGAGGTTGCTCCAGAGAACGTGGAAATCCTTTACAAGAAAATAGAAAATAAGCCAATAAGCGTAGGGCCTGAATTAAGCACAAATCAAGAAAGAAAAGAGGAAAAAACCATGGATTACATAAAATTTGAAGAATTTAAAAAATTGGAACTCAAAATAGGTGAAATTATCTCAGTGGAAGACATTCCCGGTGCAGACAAACTTTATAAACTGCAAGTACATCTCGGAGACAAAATTGTTGAATTGGTAGCTGGTTTGAAAACCACTTACACGAAAGAAGAACTTATCCACAAAAAAGTTCCCGTCCTGGTTAATTTAGAGCCGAAAAAGGTGAGAGGTATAACTTCTAACGGCATGATCCTCGCCTGCGACCTCGATGGTAAACCTGTGCTCCTTACACCGGAGAAAGATGTACCGCCGGGTTCGCTCATAAAATGACAGGAAAATTTAAGAACCTTTTTCAATTTCTCCTGTTTAACTCACTCCTTTTTGCAAAAGACATCTCCTCAAAACTTGAAGAATTAATCTCGAAGGGGAGACTCGATCAGGCAGAAAATTTAATTTATCAGGCTCAAGCAGAGGGTAATTTTTCTCCTACCATTCAAATCTACTTGGCAAAGATCTATTTCCTTAGAAAAAATATGAAACCAGCATATGAAACACTAATGGGAATAGAAACTCCTGATGATAGCAAAACAAGGATAAAGCTTGTCCAACTTCTCATAGAATTCGGCGACAGTGCCTTCAGTCTGAAATATAAAGGTATGGCTATAAACTCATACTACAAAGCCTACAAAATATCACCGGACTTCCCCCTGAGTGGACGATCAAAACTAATTGCCCAGAAGTTAATGGAAGAGGATAATTACCTGGAAGCAAAAAAGTTTTTTGAAAAATACGTTTCAGAGGGTGGAAACTTTGAAGAAATTGCCCAGGGATATATTAAATGCCTTTACCTTCTTAGCCAATGGGAAGAAATCATTAAAAACTCAAGTAAAATAGCAAAATACAGAGAAGACGCAGAATTGCAATTTATCTTAGGAGAAGCTTACTTTAATTTAGCGAAGGACTACCTGGAAAAGGAAATGTACGAAAATGCCCTTGAACTGCTCAACGATTTTATCAAGTGGGGGATACCTAAAATATATTTGGATGACGCATATTTTTTAAAAGGACAAATCCTTGAGGACTTTGGAAATACAAAAGAGGCCCTTGAGTGCTATTACAAAGTTTTAACGCTTGCTCCTCCAAGGTCCATTTACGCTAAAAAAGCAAGGGAAAGGATACGTGAGCTGGAAAACAGGTAACTTAGTAAAAATTCTGCTCTTGGCTTTAATGATTTTTTCCACTTGTGCCCGACGTAAATCTCTTAAGGAACCGCAATTACAAACTGAAAAATTTGAGCTTCCACATATTCCTTTCACTTGGTCACCCAAGGAAACTACCATAAGGGTGGGACTCGGTGAGTACAGTGAAGTCTATATAATGTTAGAAGATTCGTTCTATATTTACGAGGGAAATACACTTAAATACAAGGGGACACGGTCCCCCTTAAGAGTCACCATAAAAAGGGCTAAACCTGCAAATTTTTATTACTACGTGAGCTATGGGGAGTACGAAACTCTTAGTGAGGCTCTCGAAAAAGGAAGGGAAATAGCTGGAAACGGCATAAAAATTAAAATAAGAGAAATTGGCATGACATTTAAGACTAAAAAAGGAACATACTCTACCATTTCTTACCTTGTTTATCAGGGTCCCTTTGAAAGTCAAAACGAAGCTCTAAGCAAATCATCATCGCAAAGAAAAACAATATTTAAAGAAGTAAAAACAGCACCATCAGGGACATTGGTCCTTCTTTTTGGTGAGAAATCCTATGAGGTGGATAACATAATAAGGATCGTTTCAAAATCCCCGATAAAGTTAATGAACTTTCAAAGAAAAAACATCTATTACGGAGGAACAGATAGAAAGCCGTTCCTTGCCAGTGGAATTGTGGAAGTAAGACCTTCTAATTCTGGGAAAATATATGTAATCAACGAGCTTCCTATTGAAGAATACGTAGAAGGAGTTTTGAAAGGAGAGGTACCAGTTTCTTTTCCAAAAGAAGCTCTCAAAGCCCAGGCCGTCGCTGCAAGAACTAACGCAATCTCTACGATTAAGAAAAAACTTTCTCTCTTTTCAGAACCTTTTGACGCTACTGCTGATGTACTAACACAAAATTTCGATGGGTTCAACAACGACCCTTATCTCAAAAGCATCGTAAATGAAACAAGGGGAGAAGTTATCACATACAAAAACAAGGTTATTTCGGTTTTTTACCACTCAAGTTGTGGAGGAGCTTTAGCCTCATCAGAAGAAATCTTTGGGAAAAAGCTTCCTTACTATACAGCAAGGAGAGACATGTATAGAAAAGACGCCTCTCTTTTCTTATACACTGACGCAAGCGTTAGAAAATTCATAGATAATATAACCTCTGCCAATTGTGACGAAGGAAACAGGTACTATAGGTGGGAAAGAGCTATTAGTGCCAGTGAACTTTCACTAAACATAGGGAAAAAATTCGGAAAACACCTTGGAAGAATTTTGGATATAAAAGTTACAAAAAGGGGTCCATCGGGGAGGGCTCAGGTGATTTTTATCGAAGGAGAAAATAGTTCTACCTTCATTGAGGGGGACTTTGAGATCAGAAGGGCATTGGATACCAATATGCTCCCCTCCTCACTCTTTTACGTTGACAAGGTGGGTGAAATTTTTGTTATCAGGGGAGCAGGATTTGGGCACGGTGTGGGAATGTGCCAGTATGGTGCTGCCGGACTTGCTAAAAACGGAAAAAGCTACAAAGAGATATTAACTTTTTATTACTACGGAACACAGATTGAGAAAATTTATTGAGTATATCAAATCCTGTTCCGCAAACGGCGGATTCTTGGCCTCTCCCACTTACAAACCTTATCAAAAAGTTTGGCTGAGGGACCATTCTTTTGTTACTTTATCCCTCATGGAGCATGGAGTTAACGTAGATAAAGAAATTTGTTGGCTCACAACACTATTAAAATTAGAAAGTGAAAAAGTTAGAATTATTATAGAAAAAGATAAAGGCTCACCCGATTTTTTGAATCAGGAACTTCATCCAAGAGCCCGTTACAGTCCGGATTTCAAAAAATACAACGACCCGTGGTCCGAAAGGCAATATGACGGCATTGCCCTTGCGTATGCGACGGTTTTAAAGTATGAAAATATGAAAAATGAAAGAATCTTAGGAGAAGAGTTGAAATTACTCTATGACAATTATTTTTTTAAAGTCTTCGATACCCCATGTGCAGACCTTTGGGAAATGCATGAAGAATACATCCATGCCTACACTCTCGGTGCCATCTATTACGCCCTGAATATCAGAAAAGAGCAAGTAAAACACAACTTTTTACTAAATGTCAAATATTCCAACTTTTTGGAAACTCTTCATAGTGAAATCTTCAAATTCGAAAAAAATGGAGTTTGCTTGAAAATGAAGAAAACTTTAAGGGATGAACCCTTCGGTTTAGATGCTTCCTGCCTTTTGCTCTTTACACTCTTTGACGTAATTAAAGATATTGACTTTTTAGAAACCACCTTGAAAAAGATTTACGATGAACTTTCACCTGATGGGATTGGCTTAAGAAGATTCATCATAAACAGTGAAAAAGATACCTATTTTGGTGGTGGGGTTTGGTTCATCCTGAACTTTTGGGCTGCTGAAGCCTTTATGAAATTAAAAAACAAAAAAAGGGCACAAGAACTACTACAATACCGTTTCAGGTTCCCACTACCAGAACAGATAATTGACGATCATCTGATTTTCTCAAAGGAAGGAAAGAAATTCTGGATAGAAAAAAGCAAATTGGAGAATGATGGGATCCCAGGACCCGCAGAACCTCTAACCTGGAGTAATTCCGAATTCCTCAGGGTATCTAATCATATAATTCTTTAGATTTTCGTGTACTTTTTCGCTGATCGCCAGCGCGACTTTGAGAGCCCTTAATCCTTCTTCGCCAGTAACGGGTGGCTCTTTCTGCTCAACTAAGGAGTTAATAAAAGCTCTCAATTCAAGATTAATAGGC
The DNA here is from genome assembly GCA_964654765.1 of uncultured bacterium. Lineage (GTDB taxonomy): Bacteria > Hydrothermota > Hydrothermia > UBA1063 > UBA1063 > UBA1063. The sequence continues at coordinate 5,183 of CAZZKY010000028.1, forward strand.
TCTACGCTGGTGTCAACTTCGGGAAAATAGGGGAGGATTTCGTCATTGTGTCTACGAAACATTTCTACAGTCCTCTGCAAATAATCGATAGCTATGTAAGAGTTTATCTGAAAAAAACGAGCCTTTCTGATTTTTTTAAAGGAAACACGGGATGCAGTGAGCGTTGCCACCGCTCCGGATGGGAAAGTCAGCCGGGAATTAGCAATGTCAATTTTTTCCGTAACAATTGGAGCCCCAACAGCATCAATAGAAACTGGTTCCTCTTTGAAGAACAACAAAACAATGTCGATGTCATGAATCATTAAATCCAGTATTACATCCACATCAACACCCCTCGGATTGAAGACTGAAAGGCGGTGAATTTCTGCAAACAGAGGCCGTTCTATGTACCTCGCAACGGCGGTAAAGGCCGGATTAAATCTCTCCACATGTCCAATTTGCAAGATAAGTCCTTTTTTCTTAGAGAGAGCAAGAATTTCCTCCGCCTCTTCATAGCTTTTAGCCATAGGTTTTTCTAAGAATAAATGTTTTCCACTCTCCAAGGCTTCCTTACCAACCTGGTAATGAAACTGTGTCGGAACAACACAGATTACCGCATCGACGCTATCCAATAAATCCCTGTAAGTTGAAAAGACCCTAACCTTATATCTTTCGCCTATTTCCTCTGCCCTTGCAAGATTCACATCAAAAATTCCTGCAAACTCAACATAAGGGGTATCATGAGTGATGTTTTTCAAATTGCGTACATGGATTTCACCAAGGTGACCAACGCCAACGACTCCGATTCTAATCTTCTTTTGCCTCATATCCTGGTCTCCTTAAAACTCCCCTTTTAGAGTTGGCAATAAAGTCAAGTAGATACTTTATATCTTCGTTCATCGGTAATTCATTCCTAATGGTCTCGATTGCCGATGGCAATGAGAGTCCTCTTCTGCAAAGTATATCAAAAGCTTCCTTTAAAATCGCAATCCTCTCTCTTGAGAACCCTTTTCGTTTCAAACCAACGATATTAAGACCATAAACCTTTGGCGGTTCCCCTGCAATCATCATAAAAGGGAGTACATCCTGAGAAACTCTAACCCCACCCCCAACAATAGAATATCCACCTATTCGTGCAAATTGGTGCACACCTACAAGCCCTGAAATAAAGGCATGATCATCCACCTTTACATACCCTGCAAGTTGTGCAGCATTTACTATAATGCAGTTGTTACCTACCTCTACATTGTGAGCAAGATGGACATAGGCCATTAGGTAATTAGAATCACCAACCTTAGTGTAATTACCCTCACCTGAAGCGGTATGAATTGTGACAAACTCCCTGATAACATTGCCGTTTCCAATCTTTATAAAACTTCTTTCGCCTTTATAGGATAGGTCCTGAGGGAGGCCGCCGATGTAGGCATAAGGACCAATCAAATTCCGTTCACCTATTTCCACATTACCTTCAATAATTGTGTGAGAACCGATTTTGGATGCGTTCCCTATGATTACATTGCCTCTAACCACTACGTACGGCCCAATCTCAACATCCTCACCTATAATTACATTTCCCTCTATTACAGCCGTCGGGTGAACCCTCACCTCTCAACCCCCGTAATCTGGGCCATTAGCTCTGCTTCTGCAACCACTTCATTCTGGCATCGGGCAACGGCTTTTACCTTAGCCATTTTACCCCCAAATCTTAACAACTCAGCTTCTATCACCAAAGTATCTCCGGGCCTCACAGGCTTGCGAAATCTTGCATTATCAATTCCTGCAAATAATATCAGTACGTTGTCAGAAGCCTTAATGTGTTTCAAGATCAAGAACCCACCTACCTGAGCCATCGCTTCTATGATCAAAACACCTGGCATTACTGGAAACTCGGGAAAGTGTCCCTGGAAAAAGGGCTCATTTATAGTAACATTCTTAATTCCTACGACTTTTTTCTCCGATAAAGATTCAATACGGTCAACAAGAAGAAATGGGTACCTATGTGGCATTACCTTAAGAATGTCATAAATAGAAAAATTGACTCCCCCAAAAACTTTGTCAAGCTCTCTGACAAGTTCTAAATGAGCTTTATGTCCTGCCCTTTCCAGAACAAATTTCCCCAGAACCCTTTTCCCAAGAAGAGCTATGTCTCCAATAAAGTCCAGAATTTTGTGCCTTACGGGTTCATCTGAGTAAAAAAGGCCTCCTTTAGCTTTAAAATCTCTCTTACCTATTACAACCACATTATCGAGACTTCCGCCTTTCCCAAGACCAGAATTCAAAATTTCTTCAATCTCCTCTTCTAACAGAAAAGTTCGAGCCCGGCTTATCTCACTAAAGTAAGTTTCCTGTGAAATTCTAAAATACGCATATTGGTAAGAAAGCAAGGGGTGACCTGGGTACCGTAGGCCATAGCTTACTTCAAATTCCCGCGAAGGAAAAGCAGAAATTGTAAAATCTTGTGTGACAATATTGATTGGTTTTTTTACTTCAAGATACTCCCTATCTTTAGATTGCTCGACTAAGCCAGTATTTAGAATTTCCCTCGAAAACTCAAAAGCAGAGCCATCCATTCCTGGAATTTCAGGACCGTCCACCACAATATAAACGTTGTCCACTTCGCATCCCCAGAGGGCAGAAAGGAGGTGCTCAACAGTCATCACCACAGCATTCCCCTTTCCAAGATTCACTCCTCGATTGATGCTGTGAAGATTTTCATAGTGTGCTTTTATCTGGACATCTTCAGGATATTTTTGGAATACTATGCCCGTCCCTTCCTCTGCCGGTTCCAAAACTACGGTACATTCCTCACCAGAATGTAATCCAATGCCTTTAAACTCAATCCTTTTTCTTATTGTCCGCTCTTTCAACCCTTTCCTCCAGCCTCTTCAACCTCTCATAAATTTCCGGCAATTTTTCTTCAATGGCCCTTATTTTCAAAAATCTTGACCTTTCCCTCGCAAAATATCCTCCAAAAATCCCAGGACCTTGAAGGCTTTTCGTGACCCCGGCCTTTCCAAGTATTATAACATTATCACCAATCTCAATATGGTCAGAAATTCCTACCTGCCCACCCATCATTACCCAGTTTCCAATTTTTGTGCTACCAGCAATCCCCGTTTGCCCGGCAATCACAGTGTGTTCACCAATCTCCACATTATGTCCCACATGAACCTGGTCATCGAGCTTGGTCCCCCTCTTGATAATTGTATATCCAATCGTGGCTCTATCTATAGTCGCGTTAGCGCCTATTTCACAATCTTCTTCAATGATAACACCACCAACTTGAGGTATTTTTATATACCCATTGGGTGTTCGATAAAAGCCAAATCCATCTGCCCCTATTACCGCACCTGGGAATAAAACAGTATTGTTTCCAATTTTAACATCATGGCCAATATAAACAAAAGGATGTATAATCACGTTCTCGCCTATTTCTGAGTCACTTCCAATAAAAACAAAGGGATAAATTTTTGTACCCCTACCAATCTTCACATTTTTTCCGATGAAACAAAAAGGTGGTATTTTCACATCGTCAGGAATTTTGGCATCAGAAGAAACCGGGGTAGATAAGTCAAACTCGTCTCTCTTTTCAAAATGCTTCAAAACCCTTACCATAGCCTCATCTTTATTCTCTACAATAATAAGAGCAGCAAACTTGGCTTTTTGAGGTTTAAAGGAGGAAATAAGTAAGCCAAATTCCCTCTCCTCATCAAACTTTCTATCAAATAAGAAAGTGACATCTTCAGGCCCCGCAACTTTCACGGGTACTGGCTTCTTAACTGGAAAATCGGGATTACCTTCTAATACTCCACCGAGTTCCTGAGCAAGGTCACCTGCTCTCACTTCTGTCCAGCTCCTCAACGATATTTAAAATTTCGCTGACCGAATTTACCTCGTAGTCTGCACCTGAATTAACGGTCCCAAAAGTATTACCATATCTGGCAAAAACCGTTATCATACCGAGAGTTTTGGCACCTATAATATCCCTTTCCGCCCAATCACCCACCATAAGAGTTTCACAGGGTTTGACGCCAAGTTTATTAAGGGCAAATAAAAATGGTTCCGGATCTGGCTTCCTTTTATTCGTATCTTCAAAAGCTACTACAACTTCAAAAAAGTGGTGCAACCCTGTCTGAACCAACCTGGTCCATGCTTGAAGTCTCGGGGCATCTGACACAACTGCAAGCCTCTTACCCCTCTTAAGAAGTTCCATTAAAGTGTAATAAACCTTTGGATATAAGGCCAGTGCGCCTTCCTTAGCCCTTCTATAGCCAACAATACCTGCAGCAAGTATCTTATAGTTTATTTCTCCATAAACTTCCAGAAGTAGCTTGTCAAAAACCTTCTGGTCCTCTATACCCTCTCTATCGTAAATTTCGTAGACTTTTCTTATAGCTTCTTCTTTTGTCAAATTTAATCCTGCATCGATCATTGCATCAACAGCGCCTTCAACAGCCATCTCTTTCATTTTCATGAAATCAACCAAAGTATTATCAAGGTCAAAGAGTACCGCTTTAATCATAACAGGATTAATTATAATTCCTGAAATATGCGCCTTCAAGAAAATAGAGCTTCATAAAGTTATAAAAGAATGATAAGCAATACGTCAGTTTGCTCTTTGCAAATGGGTTATTATAATTATCTACGATGACTTCAAAACATGCTGAAGTTAAGAAATTACTTTTCCTTTTGGCAGGTCTCTTAATGATAGTTTTCCTTGGAGCGCTTGGCTACCAAAAAATTGAGAAGATGTCACTTATTGATTCCCTTTACATGGCAATAATTACCCTATCTACCGTTGGTTACAGAGAGGTTCATCCCCTGAGCGACAAGGGAAAGGTATTTACCATTATTTTCATAATAACTGGGATTGCACTTATGTCTTACACCGTCTTTACCGCATTGAACTTTTGTTTGAAACCACTTCTAAAAACATATTTTCCAGAGGAGGGAAAGGAATAAAGATCGATGGCCACTATATAGTGTGTGGTTTCGGAAAAATAGGAAAGATTGTAGCAAAAGAGCTTCAAGCTAAAAAAGAAAAAGTCGTCGTAATAGAAAAGGATCCCGAAAGAATTCGACTGCTTCATGAAAAAGGAATCCCATACATAGAGGGAGATGCCACAGAAGAGGAAACCCTTTTAAAGGCGAACATCGGAAAGGCAAAAGGAATTGCCTGTACGCTAACGCAGGATGCAGACAACCTGTATGTCACTCTCACAGCGAGGGAATTAAATCCAAACATAGTCATAGTAACAAGAGCGGAAAACGAATCTTCTGTTAAAAAACTAATCAAAGCGGGGGCGAACAAAGTAATAACACCGTACGAGGCAGGGGCGGTAAAAATAGCAGAGTACCTCACAAAAAGAGAAATTGTAGAAATCGTCGACTTTATAATAAATGCGGAACCTCTTCAATATGCAATTAAACAGGTGGCCCTTGAAAGGACTAACCCTCTAATAAATAAAACACTAAGAGAGGCAAATCTACGGCAAAAATATGGAATACTTGTCATTGGTATCATAAGGGGAGAAAAAACCATCATCAATCCCTCTCCTGACGAGATTCTAAGAGAAAATGATATACTCGTGGTTATAGGAGAAGCAGGAAAACTAACCGCGCAAAATCTTTGAAAGTTTGAATATTATAGGATAATATATTCCTATGCAGGTCCTTACTTTGCTAATTTATTTGATTGGGACTTTCTTAATCGCAGGCATACCTTTTGGCTTCCTTTATGTGAAACTTTTCCATAAAAGAGATGTAAGAACGGTTGGTAGCGGAAATATTGGGGCTACAAATGTTTTAAGGACAGCTGGGATCGGAGTAGCTATTCTCACTGCTTTATCGGACATCTTAAAATCCCTCATCCCTGTCATTCTTTCCAGAAAAATATTCTCACACAGCGTAGCACCATACTTAGTATGGTTGACGGCAGTCCTCGGGCATTGCTTTTCGCCGTATCTAAAATTCAAAGGTGGAAAGGGAGTCGCTACCTTCTTCGGGGGACTTTTAGCGCTCCAACCCTTTACTGCTCTTATAACTTTCACTATCTGGATCCTCATTATTGCAATCTGGCGTTATGTTTCACTGGGCTCAATGGTTGCCTCTACTTTACCTGCAGTTATCTCAATTATAAAAGGAGAAAAATATGAATTCGTGGCAATACCTGCAATTATCTCCATTATAATCCTTTACCGGCACAAGGACAACATCAAAAGGCTATTAAGCAAAACCGAACACAAGCTGAAGATAAAAGGATGAATAAAGTCGCAATTGTCGGTTCAGGAAGCTGGGGATTGACCCTTGCTGTGTTACTTCAGGAGAAAGGCTATCTGGTAACTGTTCTTTGCCGGAGGATTGAAAAGAAGTTCGAACTGGAAACAAAAAGAATAGATCCAAAAAGGCTTGGAGATTTTAGAATTCCAAATTCCATTAATTTTACCATCGAACCCAATGAAATAGCAGACTCTGATTACATTGTTTTTGCAATTCCTTCACAACATCTTAGGGACGTCGCAAAAAAAATTTCCAGTAAAATCAAGCCTTCGAAAATCATTTCCGTTATAAAGGGCATCGAAGCTAAAACTTTCAAGACACCTTCTGAAATTCTAAAAGAATACTTTCCATCATCCAAGATTGCGGTTTTAACTGGACCATCCATTGCAAGAGAAGTATTGAAAAAAATACCAACCTCGGTCGTTGTGGCTTCAGAAGACACTGAATATGCGAAAGAAATTCAAAATCTCTTTCACACTGGATATTTCAGAGTTTACTATTCATCAGATGTCAAGGGTTGTGAACTTGGAGGTGCAGTAAAAAACGTAATTGCAATAGCTGCAGGAATTCTTGATGGTCTCGGCTTCGGCGCAAACACCAAGGGTGCCTTGATTGTCAGAGGTGCGAGGGAAATGATGAGACTGGGCGAAAGGCTCGGGGCAAATCCTCTCACTTTTTCAGGACTTTCTGGTATTGGTGACCTTATAACAACCTGCTTCTCTCCTTTCTCAAGGAACAGAATCGTAGGTGAAGCCATTGCAAGAGGAAAAAAGCCAGAAGATGTGCTAAAAGAAATGGATATGGTGGCAGAGGGTATTGAGACTTCACATGTAATTACAGAAATTGCAAAGAAGGTCGGTGTTGAAGTACCGGTAGTGGAATATGTTCACAAAATATTAATCGGTGAGATCTCTCCTCAAGAAGCAATAAATGCTATCCTCAACAGGCCACCTAAACCCGAATTTTACTAAACACTTCTTTTGACTGAACACCGCTTTAAATTTAAAATCAACCTATGGCAATGCAGATTTACAATACACTTAAGAAAAGTTATGAAGATTTTGTTCCCCTTTCTGATTTTAAGGTTGGCATCTACATGTGCGGAATGACCGTACAGGATAGACCTCACTTAGGACATATGCGAACCTTCCTTTTTGGAGATGTACTAAGGAGGTACCTGGAATATAAAGGTTATGAAGTCATCTACATACAAAACTTTACCGACATTGACGATAAGATCATTCAGAGGTCAAAGGCCGAAAATATCGACTGGCGTGCCCTTGGCGAAAGGTACGAACAGGAATATCTTAAATCGGCGGATATACTCAACCTAAAACCAGCCACCTATTATCCGAAAGCAACACAATTTATACAGGAAATCATTGAACTTATAACAATTCTTATTAACAAAGGGATTGCATACGAATCAAAAGGAAATGTTTACTTTGAGGTTGCAAAATTTAAAGGCTACGGAAAACTATCGGGTAAAAACATTGAAGACTTAAAAGAATCCTTTAGAATAGAACCAGACCCAAATAAGAAAAATCCGTTGGACTTCGCGCTCTGGAAAGCTTACAAAGAGGGAGAACCTTACTGGTACTCACCGTGGGGAAAAGGCAGACCCGGTTGGCACATAGAATGCTCAGTAATGTCAACCCATTTCCTCGGGCAACCCTTTGACATTCACATGGGTGGGCAGGATCTTATATTCCCACATCACGAAGACGAAATAGCTCAGTCAGAGGCTGCTTATGAGCGTGAATTCGTAAAGTACTGGATTCACTCTGCACCTATGCTCATTAAGGGAGAAAAGATGTCTAAATCTACTGGACTATACTTCGCTATAAGTGACCTCTTGGAAAGGTATTCCCCAGAAGCCATAAGACTCTTTATACTTCAAAAGCACTACCGATCCCCAGCGGAATACATACCTGAGTACGTTGAAGAAGCTGAAAGAGCAATTAACAGGCTAAAGAGTTTCCTTTATCAAGTCCCAGCAGAGGGTGGTAAGATAATACAAGAAAAAGTAAGGGAATTTGAAAAGGCTATGGAAGACGATCTAAATACTCCACAAGCCGTTAGTATCATTTTTGAATTGCTAAAAGAGGGAAACATAAAGTTGCAACAAGGCGAAAGTGCTGCCGACGAAGCCGCTACGATTCTCTTTATATTGGAAGTTCTTGGTTTTCGCACTACCAATTTTACTACGAAGAAAGTGGATTCTGAAAAGATAACTGAATTGGTTCGCGTAATTCTTGATGTTCGTCAGGAATTGAGAAAAACTAAAAATTTTGAACTTGCTGATAAAATAAGAAGTGAACTTGAACGATTGGGACTTAAAATAAAAGATACTCGTGAAGGGACTATCTTTGAGCTTTGATTGAAAGAAGTGAAAGGTTTATAATTTTAGACAATAAGGAGGTAAAATGAGGAAGGTATGGATAATATTAGATATTGTGCTCTTCGCGGTATTGGTGTTCGTCCTTTCCTATCCACGCATTCAAGCTGCTAAAATAAAGGAGATCAAAATTGTCCATTACAGATCCATAAATGCACTGCCCCTATACGTTGCAATGGAGAACGGATACTTTGATTCACTCAAATTACAGGTAACTCTCGAAGAAACGGAAAAGCTTGGAGACGAGGTAGAGAAAGTTGGTAGAGGTGCCTTTGGTGCAGGTGCGGGCACATCTTGGGACATTTTTGCATTAAAAGCATCGGCAAGTCCTGAGATTTTCAGAATAATATACAATACAAAGTCATCCATTGATAATCCTCAAACTGCTCTTGTAGCTCCCAAAAACAAGCCTGTAAAAAGTTTTAGAGACCTTTCAAGAAAAGGTATTAAAATCGGGTACCTTAAAGATTCAAGACAAGCAGATATGTTGAGATACATATTCACCAACGAAAAAATCAAAGAAGATAATTATAACCTCGTAGCCCTAACCCCTGCAGAGATGAAAGACACAATGTCACTTCGTTTTGTGGATGCATTGCTCGTCACCGAACCATTCAGAACATATTTAATCAAGAAAAACCTGGTAAATTTGATAGAAGACGGCATACTGGAAAGAAGAGTCCTGGCACCTTACCTTTGTGGTGTGGGATACACCTCGAAGGTAAACGTCCAACTGAACCAAGAAGGTGTTAGAAGATTTGCTGAAGCTCTAAGCATGGCCATAGATTTTATAAGAAAGGAACCACAAAAAAGCCAGGAAATTCTTAGAAAGTATATGGAACTCCAGGATACCTTCTCTGTTAATATTCCTGTCTTTGAAAAGTACACTGAAATTACAGATGTTTCAGAAATAAACAGGACTATTAAGAAATACATAGAAATGCAGTTGATGTTCAGAGAGGCTAACTTCAACAACTCAATCTTAAGAAAAGAAGAGATCCAGAAATAAAAAAAATGGGGCCCCCAAGGGCCCCATTTTTTCAATGCAGAGACTTTTTTTAGTTCTACTATCTTTTATTTTATACCTCCTATCATTTCCTCCCTTTAAACTTTATCCCTTCGCCTTTTTTTCGCTCATGCCTCTCTTTCTGGCAATAAAGGACCTCAAAAAGTCGCATATCTTACTCCTTGGCCTTGTATTTTTCTATCCCTTCTGGTTCTATCATACCCATTGGATACTAAACATGGAAGTGGAACCTGAGACAAAACCCTGGCTGGTTGGCGGACTTATCATTCTTCCCGCTTATCTATCCATATTCAACATCGTCCCCCTTCTCGGAATAAAAAACAAACACAGGGTATTACTCATCCCATCACTCTGGGTCATTTTTGAATACCTTCGGAGTTCCTTTTACACCGGGTTCCCGTGGGTTAACATTGCTTATTCACAGCTTGAAAATCCTTATTTTAGAATGCTCAATTCCATAGGTGGTATCTATTTCACTGGCTTTTTCGTAGTCCTTTTCTCCACTTTACTATTCCAATTCTGGGATACAGCAAAAAAAGTTTACCTCTACCTTTTTATCGCGCTTATTATTTCATGTCATATTGTAGGTGCTACTTTGTATTATAGAGAAGAAAATCCTGAAAATTCCACGAAAATTTTGATTTTTCAGCCAAACATACTCCCAAGGGAAGAAAATGACATAAGCGAATGGCTTGAGGTTGAGAAGTCTTATGGAAGATTGCTAAAAGAATTAAAGGATACCTTTGACTTAGTTATCCTTCCAGAATCTGCTCTTCCGGGATATTTTCGATATTCTATAAAAGCACGGAATATCATCGATTCTCTCTCCAGAATTACAAATGCCCCTGTACTTCTTGGAAGTGCAGACGTGTATATCAACGGAAAAAGAAAAGTATACAATACCGCCTTTCTCGTCAATGAAGATTCCATCATTGGTCAATACAACAAAATTCACTTGGTACCTTTTGGAGAGTGGCTTCCCTACGAAAATAAGATTAAATTTTTACAAAAGCTCGAATTTGGACAGGGTGATTTCTCACCAGGTGATTCCATTGTGCTACTGTTCATTAAGGGCATCCCCTTTGGAACCCTAATCTGCTTTGAATCTATTTTCCCTTATATTTCACGCCATTACACTCTGAAAGGTGCTGGATTTCTCGTTAACATAACCAGCGATGGGTGGTATGGAAAATCTTTAGGACCAAAGGAACATTTTGAACTTCTAAGATTTAGGGCCATTGAATCTGGAAAATACATTGCAAGGTCCGCAAAAACCGGAATATCAGCAATTATCGATCCCAAGGGAAGAGTTGTAACTTCCCTCGGACTTTTTGAATGGGGTTATATATCAGCCAAAATTGGTATTTTCTACAAGAAAACACTTTATGCGAAATTTGGCGACTTTATCATTATAATTAGTTTATTAACAACGTGCCTTGCTTTAATATTATCGAAAAGGAGGAAGGTTGAAGATGGTTAGGATTTTTTTAAAATGGTTGGTAATTTTGTCAATTGGAAGCCTCTCGGCTCAAATAGTCCCCATTGATTCTATACAGGGATACAGAGACAGTTCACCCTATGTAAATCAGACTGTAACCACTGTTGGAGTTGTGACAGCAACCGTTCAGGACTGGACAAGGTACATTAGGGGCTTCTTTATCCAGGATGCCGAAGCTCCATGGCATGGAATTTACGTTTACACTGGAAATCTCGTCATAAACCTGGAAAGGGGAGATTCTGTAAAAGTAACAGGAAGAGTTACGGAGTATTACGGTCTTACTGAAATATCACCATCCTCGGCATCGGACGTGGTTGTTTTGAAAAAAGGTGCGAGAATTCCAAGGCCATTAAAAATCTCAGCCCAAGAAGTCAACACCGAACCCTATGAAGGTGTTCTAATTAGGGTGGACAGTGTTACGGTTACCAATAGCAATTTGGGAAATTACCAATTTGAAATTATAGACCCACAGGGTAATACAACTATTGTCCAGAATTGTGCAGGCTTTACTTACTCACCCCGGGTTGGAGATTTTATCCCTTCAATTGTAGGGGTAGACTATTATTCATACGGGGCTTTTAAGATAGTTCCCAGAAGAAATGAAGACCTTGTTTTCAGCGGTGACGGAACAGGCTACTTCTATTTTGAAAATAACATAATCGCCACCTCGGAGGAAAAAGAGGTAATTCTAAGAGCCGAGGCATCAGCACCTGTAACCATTTCAAAAATAAAGATTGCAATACCTCCTATGTTTCAAATTACCGGCGATATTGTTCTCGGTGGACCAGCTTTTTCGCAGGCAACGTGGAGTTTAACTAACGACACTCTTCTCGTCGAAAATGCTAAAATAGCTCCCGACACCAGCGGATTTGTTCAATTTACAAAAATTTACGCCCCTTCTCAGCCTGGAGTTTACAGTTTCGAGATTTATTCCTTTGCAGACAGCAACTTTTCCAAAAACCCAGACTCTCCAAAATTAAATGTAGTTAGTATTGTGGGAGGCGGGACTGCCAGTCTAATACCCAATATTGTTCCATTAAACATACCGGAGCAAATAAGCATCACTTTTAGTAACAATTTTGGCACTCTGAGAAAAATTAAGGTAATTTTGCCTTCCAATGTGTACGATTGGAATGGAAATTTAACCTTTGCAGGAACTGGCTTCCAAAGTACAATTCATTCTATTATGGGCGATACCATAACCCTCGATAGCGTCGCAATTGACTCACTCCGCAGTGGTCAAATCATTCTGAATAACTTTTCCTTCAAAGAAGAGGGGCTATTTCAACTAACCATTCTCACTGGAACGGCTGATTCCTTAGCTCCCATACAGGATTCACCCAAAATTTTTGTAGCATCATCGGATAGCACCATAAAGTTAAAATACTTCCACATCGACGAGACAAAGAATTTTCTCGCAGGCCAAACCGTTCTGATCAAGGGCGTTGTATCTGGCGTTATCGGAGACAGAACCTACATTCAGGATTCCACCGGTGGAATAATAGCCTATAGAGCCCCAAGCCTTGCAGAAAATACTATTGTGAAGTTGCAAGGACAATTCGGAGAATACAGGAACTCTTCTCAGCTTTACTCAGCCCAACTGATCGCCTCCTATGGGAGCGGTTATGTCGACACAACGGTTATCACTACTCC
>CAZZKY010000029.1:0-24284 GCA_964654765.1 uncultured bacterium
AATCCCTTCACCGTCAAAATTTCTTTCAAGAAAGTTTTTAAGCTTTTTGACGTTTATCAAACACGAATCTGTTTCAGGGTCATACTGAGTGAAGTTCAAGAGTTCCAGAAAATCCTTGAAAAAAGTAAAATAACCCGTTAACTTAATAGGATACCCCATAGATACGTTGAAATCTATGCCTTCAGGAAGCGCAAATTCCAATAAAGGTACTAACTTCGAAGAGTCAGGCAAAACAATGGCTGTATCAATAGAACTCAATTCTTTTGCATCAAAATTTGCCAGTTTATTAGCAACCAAGTATATCTCTGAAATATCGTCATCAGTAGATATCAATTCAACCTGCAAATCTCGAGGTAGCAAAGACTGCTCTGATGAAACTGCTATAGGAGGTAGGTTCTCTTCAAATTGATTTTTAAGTTCGTCCAATACAAACTTAGAGTTTTGCAAAACGAGCGTAAAATTTTCAGAGTTTAATGCCTTTCTGAGAAATAATTTTTCACTCTCAGTTAAAAGAAAGGGAAGGCACATAACCAAACTAAAATCTTTATAATCTCTTTCCCAATCAATCTTTTCAGCAGTAAGGAAATACCTCATAGAACGGGTAGAAAAACCATTTTTATAAATAGTGTCATAGAACCTCTCGTAAACTGCAGGGTAATTCTCAAGCAAAATCCTGGTCTTTGAGTTATCAGGCAGATCTAAGTCCATTAATACTGCTTGAATTTCTTCTTTCGTCCTTCTGTAAATCTTAAGTTCCTCAAAATCATTGTAAATCCTTTTGCCCAGAGGTGCAAACTCCCAAAAATCCAGTGCACCAAGATAATCCTTATAGAGATTATATAAAACATACAGGGCATCTGGTTCATTCAGTTTTTTATCCCTCGTGATAAAGTTTTCATAATGATAATCAACAAAATCATCAATAGAAAAGATCATGGGTAAAATAACCGATTTACCAATTTTCTGAGTTATGAAATACCTCAGATACACACCTGAACGCCTATTAGGCATAATGAGAATAAAGTTCTCAATTTTTTCGCCTGCCTTACACCTATCAATTATATATTCTGCGAGATTAGCTAAAAAATTCTTTGGCTCAAGTAATACAATTTTTTCACTCATTTTCACTCACTTCTTTCAATTGATCATTAAACACATAGGCAAGGTACCCTTTAATTTTGTGAGTGGAGAAAATCTTCTTCAAAACTGTAATATAACCCTTTATTTGCTTCATATCCTCCTCCTTAGGTTCCCCTGTTTTAAAATCAATTATTTCTACAGAATCTTTACAAATGATCAGTCGATCAATTCTTTCAAAACTTCCATCAGACAATCCGATTTCTCTCTCCCTGTAAAGTTCACCCCCCTGTCTTTTGGCCAGTATTTTAATTCTATTATCTCTGGAAAAATAGTCTACCAAAGTCCCAAGAATCTCTTCCGCTGTCAAAGAATCAACATAATACTTTTCCGCTATGGCCACCATTCTATCCTTGTATTTTATGAGATCTTCTGGTGCTTCAATAAAATCAATAGTGCGAAGGAATTCATGCACAGCGTCACCTACCCAACCTGCTTTCAATCGTGAAATCAAGTCGACGGTGTGCATTTCCTCGTGACGTGGCGCAATGAAGATCTTTGGTAGATTTTTCCTTCTATAAAAGGTTATAAAATCAGCTTCAGAGCTCTCGATTAGAGCTCCTGTCTTTTCCTCGATTATTTCACCAAAATCTTTTTCATCTGCTTCACTCGCTTCGACTAAACGTTTAAAGTAAGTATCCTCCATGTAAATATTATACAATCTCTTCTTAGCCCTTGTGAGGGCAACATAAATTGTGTTTATCTCCTGCACAAGCTCGTCGATTTTCTCTTCAATGTATCTTTCCAGCATTCGCCCAGTATATTCATTGTATAGCAGTCCACTATCAATAACTTTTAAATAATCTTGCTTTATTTTAAAGGGATAAAGCAATCTATCTTTATGGTTTCTGTCAAAATAAAGGTTATTACTCCCGCTATTTGCATCAATAAATACATTTATTACAACTGGAAACCCAAGACCCTTAGATTTATGAAAAGTCATCACTTTTATGGCATTTATTTCTGTTTTTTGTGGCATAGATAAATCTTCAATTTGAGAATTACGGTTTTCGTTAAGAAATTTTTTAAAAATTTCCTCTACTCTGTCGACTGTGATATATCCTTCCCTCAATTCACTAACAAAAAGAAAATTCATAAACCTCAAAATAGCACCTCGTGAATTATCATCATATAGATATTCAAATCTGCTCAATAACTCAGAGAATAACCTTGCAAGAGACCTTTTTTCATTAAATTTTGAATACATTTCCCTTAAGTCCTTAAATAGTCGAGTAAGTTCATTGTCCGCCTCAAATCCTCTGAACACAAACTCATAGAAATCGTACGTAAGCTTTACCACATCCTTTCCAATCGCTTTTTGAGCTACGCTACCTGTAGCGAATACGAATGCAGACTTTAAATCTCTTTCATCAATCAAGAATTTAATCAAAGATATTAACTCCCATAATACCTTGTTACTCCTAATGTCAAGAGAGGAAAAACAAATTACTGGTTGAGCTAACTCTCTTTCAATAAAGTTAGCTATTTGAAGAACCATGTCATTGTCTCTCGCCATCACCGTTATATCACCGGGGGAAAACTCGCCAAGTAACTCTGTTATCAATTCTTTCACAACTGGAAGAGCTCTATTTAGCTTCTCTGTCTTTTTTCTTTCTCCTTCGATTTTAGGTATCTTAATATTCTTGACATATCCTATCTCTTTCCTTTGTGGAACTTGTCTAATCGGTATCCAGATATTTCGATACCGTTCCACAATCTCTTGGGCCTTAATCTCTACCTTCTGCTCAGAAATAACTTTATTTAGCAACTTCTTAACTTCTTCACGGAGAAAAGACTCAAAGGTATCCTCTTTGAAGAGAACGTCATTTACGAACCTTACTATAGCCTCTGAACTTCTGAAATTCCTGTCGTTAATTTTGGGGACAAAGGGAGTCATATTAAGCCCATATCTTTTGTAACCGTCCTGGCAAAGTAGGTTATACATAATTTTGTAATCTGCTTTCCTAAAACCGTATATGGCTTGTTTAATATCTCCAACAATAAATAGGGTTCCCCCTGAGCTAAGAACATGCTCCCTTATTAAGTGAAGCAAGATTTCCCACTGCTGTGGGTCTGTATCTTGGAATTCGTCTATCAAAATATGGTTTATACCGTAAAGAAATTTGATCAACCTGTCACAGTAGTTTTCGGGCTTTAACATATAATCTCTTATAACCCTACTTGTATCGGAGATGGTCATAATTCCCATGGTATTGAGAATCCTTCTATATTCAGGCTTATAAAAACTTTGATAAAATTCTGCAATCTTTGTTTCCAGTTTGTTATAAGCCTCAAAGGCACATAACAATCCACTGAGAACCCTTTCATACAAATCAGCTTTATCTACCAACATATTTGCAAAGCTATAAGCCTTATTCCCTTCTGACAAGAACTCCAGTAGCTGCAGAAAGGTATCATTTTCTTTCATTTTTTTCCTTATTTTTGGCATACTATTTAGAAGCCCTGCAATTTCCTTATCAATTTTACTATATTCACACTGAATGGCGGTAAAGAGAGGGTGAGGCTTCAAATCATAAAGTAACCTATCCTCTATTTCTTTTAGTTGCTTTATCCTTTCAGTAAAGGCGTTCAATATATCCCATTCGAATCTTTCACTGCCTTTAGCCAGTTCAACAACAATCTTCAAGACATCTGAGAATAAATTAGATGATCTTAAAAGATTCTCTATTGCAAGATTCAAGACCTCCACATCAACTTCATATTGAACCTTTAAAGTATATTTCAACCCCAACTCGTGGAGAAGGAGGCGTCTAAGCTTTTCCAAAAAACTATCAATAGTTCCAATTCTAAGCCGAGGATAATTTTCAAGGACAATGTCATAGACTTTATTTACTTTCTCTCCTAATTTATCCTTAAAAATTTCTTCCAGACCTGGGAATCGTCCCCAATTGCCCCTTTTTAATTCACCAAGGATTTCAACGACTCTTCTCTTCATCTCCTTGGCAGCCTCTCTGGTAAAGGTGATAGCCAAGAACTTCCTGAGGTCATTCTTTGAGTTACATTCCAAAAGTAGTAAAAATACTAATCTCTTTGCAAGAAGTTCAGTCTTCCCGGACCCAGCAGAGGTAGGAACAACAATGAATGGTGCCTCTTGAGGTGCACTTAGAATCACAGACTCCAATTCGAGATTTTTACTCATCTTAAATAGGCAAAATCTTTAAATTTCGTGTGCAAGACTTGAATTTTCATTAAGATCCACAAATTTTACATAATCTGCATAATTTCTCAGTAAATAATCTTTGACCTCATCCTTACAACTGAAATACAAAATCTGCCAACCATCTTTTGAAATTTCCACAAGCAAATCCAATTCCCTTTTAAGCCTTTCACCGTCGCTTTTGATGAATGGGTCGTCAAAAACAAAAAATCCCTTTTTCCCCTGTAAAACTTTAACTCCGAGGCCGAGCCTTATGGCAAAAAATAACTGATCAATTGTTCCACCTGAAAGCTTTGAGATTTCTATGACATTTCCCTTTTTATCCTCGACTTTTATTGTCCTCCCATCCTGATCGTATAGTATAGCCTTGTATCTGCCTCCAGTTATTCGTTCAAAAAATTCGGATGTCTGAGTCAAGTCACTAAATAGATCATTAAACCTGTTTTTGCTCCCCTCAATTTCTTTATCCAAAATACTAACCAAAATCCTGCTTAGCCTTATTCTTTTCTCCAATTCACCGATGAAGTTCTCAAGAATTTTCTTGCATTCTATAAGATCACTTATCGTTTTTACAGCTATTGGGCTCTTGATGATTTGCTGTACCTCACTTTCAATTTTCGCAAAATTATCTCGTAAATCAAGAAGTCTTTTATCCACTTCCTCCTTTATTTGGGCCAACTTCTTTCTTTTTTCTTCAACTGCCTTAAGGTCTTGCAGTTCGTGATGGAACTCCTCTCCTTCTCCACTTCTATGAACCCTTAACTTTCTCAGCTCTCCCTGAAGCCTGACAAAGAAATCGTTTTCATCATTATAAGAACCGATTTCAGTGTGCCAAAGTCCTTCTAATTCCTTGAAAAATTCTCGCATTCTATTCTCATAATCTTTTCTCTCTCTCACCTTTGCCTCAAATTCAGATAAATCCCTAACTTCATACTTTTCGCTCTCAACATCAATTCTGGCCTTAATCTCGCTCCGCTTCCTTTCCAAATTTTTGAGCTCGTCTTCTTTACTCCTCTTCAAAGCCTCCAGTGTCTCTTTTTCTCTCCTTATACCTTCCAAATCCTTTTCCTTTTCAATCAATTCCTGCTTGATTTTTTCCAGCTCATCTAATAGGTCATCAACCTCATTTGACTTAAACCCAACGCTCCTTGCCCTATCAAATATTTCGGCCTTTAAAAGGGTAAAATCTTTTACAAAGCTAAGAGATTTTGAATATAGATAAAGAAAAGCAGAGGTAAAGGCAAAAAACAATAAAGCCCCTAAAAATAAGAGATTATTTTTGAGAACCGTTGCACTTCCCAAAAAACCTACAAAAAGAAGTGCTGAAACAGTGAGTAAAACTCTCATTAACTTTTTCTTCTTCAAGTTTTTTTCATAGTCAGGCAACATCATTCTGTACCTGACTATCTTCTCCTCCAAAAGTTTCTCCGTCAACTCAATTCTTTGAATTTCACTTTTAACTTTGCCAAAATTAACAAGTTTTTGAGAAAGTTCCAAAATTTTTTCCTCGAAAGATTTCAGATCTTTCTCCTTAACTACCTCTATCTCTCTGTTGACGTTCTCAAGCTCTCTATAAAGGTTCCTGAAATTTTCCAATGCCTCCTCTGTATAATTTTTGAACACCTCAGCTCTCGCTTTAAAATCAAAATAAAGATTCATTAATTCTTCAGTTCTCTCCAGTATCTTTTCAGCCTTTTTTCTCTTTAAATTCTCTTCAATATTAAGAATCTTCTCAAGTTCACGCTTTAATTCCCCCGCCGTGTATTCCAATTCAGCGTAATTCTTTTCTTCTATCTCCTTGAAAAGACTTTCCACTTTTGCTAAAGTTTCCTTTGCTTTCTCGTAACGATCAGCAAGGTAATCTTCGTCACGTGTATTCTTTAAATTAAGTGTTTCTGTTAACTTGTTAGCTTCCAAAAGCTTTTTCTTCACACTCTGAAGAATATCAATGTAGGTACTGCTTAACCTGTCAAGCGCTGATCGGAAAACTTCCTCATCCTTTGTGTAAATAAGAGAACTGTTCAATACAAAAAAAAGATTATAAATTTCACTCTTTGTAAGTTTCAAATCTAAAAATCTGTTGAGTGGTTTACTGTATGTCCTTCCTTCATCTTCAATTTCGACAACAACTCCTTCCTTATCCAAAATCCTCAAAACTCTCCTGTCAAAACCTCTTTCGCTTATATCCATTGGTAGGTTATTAAGTAGAGCCTCTATAACCAGAGTCTTACCCTTCTCATTCAGTCCCCATATAAGGGTAAAATCCCCCGGCTCAATGGGGTGCTTTAAACTCAGCGGCCCAAAGTTTTTTATCTCAATTCGTCTAATTCTCATACTTTTACCTTCTGGGAATAAACCTTGCTAAGAGCTGAAACAAACCATTCCTTCAATATTCTTTTGTCCTCTTCCTGTAAGTCCAAACGATCAATCTGCTCAAGAATACTACGACTAAAAGGTTTATCCATTAAAAAGGCAACGTCCAGAACTCCAAACCAGTCCTCCTGGAGGATAACCCTCCCACTCCATTTCTCTTCGCTATATTTTCTTACAACTTCTTTCAACTTTACCTCGTTTATTCCTTGCTCTTTGCTGTTTATGTACCCCTTCAACTCCAATATCAAAATTTTACCAGGGTCCCCTTTAAGAGAATTCTCAATCTCAGAAAAAACGATATCCTCAATAGATTCTGCGCTCGTCGGACTCAAATATATTTCGAGCTTCTCAAAGTAAAGAGTACCAAGGGGGAGTTTATTTAAAGAAACTTTTTTAGTTTCACGGTCTACATCGTAAACCACCAAATATCTTGGCCCCAGGTCGCCTCGTGTAATTGAAACAGGTGCACCAGAATAAACCACAAAACGTCCAGTTTCGTCGATTGGTATCGGATCCCCATAGGTGTGATAGTGTCCAGATAGCACAAGTTGAACAGTGGGAAACTTTTGCAAAACTCTCAAAGATAAGGAAAAGGCAGATTCCCCCTCTCCACCTGTAATCTCCTTACGGTATCTCACCTTTTTTACAACTTCATCAAGATCCCCATGATAAACTAAAATGTTGAAAGAAACGCTTTCTATATTTTTAGAAATGTATGCCAGCTGTTCATAGAAATATTCATTTCCCACACCCTGAGAATATGGAACGGTAAAGAAGGAAACACCGTTTGAAGTATCTTTGTAAAGTGGGCTTTTTCGAGAAAGAACAATCACATCATCACCCAAATCCCTTTCATCTTCGAAGGATTTGTAGTCGTGATTACCTGCAATCAATATTACTTTAAAGCCCAAACCCGAAAAGTACCTTCTCAGTTTAGTAATATATTCGCTCGCAGATTCAACGTCGTCAAAAAGATCTCCTGCAATAACAAGATAATCCACATTTTCCTCTTTTGCTTTTTCCAGAACAATTTGAAGGGCATCCCATCTTTCTTTATGTTGTGAATCTATGTGAAGATCAGAAGTATGAGCTATTTTCATATTGTTTAATTGTATAAACTACACACTGAAAAGTCAAACTGCAAGAAAAAACGAACTTTTAACAGGTTTTGTTTATACAGACTGCACTTTCAAGCTGCAATGTGGAATGGCTTACTTTTAACCTGTCGCGTAGACGGAGATTCACCTTTTCTATAATCTCCTTTGACTGTGATATGTACATATCATCCACTTCTAAATGGGCCTCAAAATGAATTACTCCGTCCTTTAAACTCCAGATATGAACGTGGTGAATTCCCTTAATACCAGGAATATCTTTAAGCAAATCAAAAATTTCTTTTTCGCTTACAGTATAAGGGGAAGCTTGAAGCAAAACCCTCAGCGACTCAATTATCACTTTTATTCCTTCTTTGAGAATGAATATTCCAATAAGAACTGCTATTATTCCATCAATCCAGAAGATTTTATACAAGAGCATCAAAAATCCACCGACTATTACTCCAACTGAAGAAAGGGCATCACCCAATAGATGAAGATAAGTGGACCTAATGTTTAAGCTTTCCTTAGAGTGAGTATGAAGTAACGTCAAAGAAAGCACATTCGCAACCAATCCAATCATGCTGATTGGAAGTAGAATGGCAAGTCTAATCTCCTCAGGTTTAAAAACTCTTTTTAAACCGCCAACAATCATTAAAATGGCCAAAAAAGATACGACTGTGGCATTAATAAGAGCGGCAAGAATCTCAAATCTTGCAAAACCAAAAGTATATCTCGTAGTTCTACTCCTTTCGCTTAGAATTATTGCAATTAAAGATAAAAATTGAGATAGAGAATCTTGAAAATTATGCAATGCATCCGAAAGTAAAGAATAACTCCCAGAAAAAATGCTACCAATTACTTCAGAAAGAGAAATAATTAAATTAAGCAAGAAAACAAAAACCAACTTACTTTTCATCTTCTCCTTAATATTATAGTACCTACCTCGTTTAAAAAAGCACAAGCACCGCAAAGTTTAATTGATTAAACTTGAATATAGCTTCATATTTATTTAACTGATGGAGGGGTGGCCGAGCGGCTGAAGGCGCACGATTCGAAATCGTGTATCCCCTTAATAGGGGATCGTGGGTTCAAATCCCACCCCCTCCGTAGAGGTATATAATGAGAGTATTTACCGCTTTTGAACTACCTGAAAGTATAAAGGACGAGATCTACAAGATTATAAACGAAAAAAGCGCCTTGCTAAGGAATGTAAAGTGGGTTGAGAAAGAAAACCTACATATAACCTGCAAATTTCTCGGGGAAATATCAGAAAAACAGCTTCAAGAACTTCTTTCAAAACTCGAAAAAAAATTTAAAAAGGGGGAAAAGATTAGAATCTCGATTACAAATTTTGGCTGCTTTCCAAATTTCCGTAATCCAAGGGTAATGTGGTTGGGTGTCCAAGGGGAAGTAGATAAGTTAAAAAAAGTATGGGGCTCACTGGAAGAGGTCTCAAAAATTCTTAAAATCGGTGAAAGAGAGAAAGAATACATTCCCCACGTAACTATTGGAAGATTGAAATCATCGATCATTTTAGACAAGGACTGGGTAAAATATACCTCTAAGGAATTTGAGATTACCCATTTAACCGTTTTTCAAAGTACTTTAACACCCACTGGACCAGTTTATAAAAGCATAGTTAAAATACCTTTATGAAAGAAAAAATACTTAAAAGGGCTCAAGAAATAATTGATATAGAACTTGAGGGTTTAAAATCCCTCAGAGATTCACTCGATGAGAATTTTTACCGTGCTATAATCCTTCTCCTCCAGTGCAAAGGTAGAATAGTCGTATCGGGAGTCGGCAAATCTGGAATTGTGGGAAGAAAGATCTCATCAACACTTAATGGAGTAGGAATCCCTTCTGTCTTCTTGCACCCTTCTGAATCTTTGCATGGAGAATTGGGAATGGTCCAAAAGGACGATGTTTTCTTAGCGATATCAAAAAGCGGTCAATCAGAAGAATTCAGCATAATTTTGCCATATGTAAAAAGAATCAACATACCCATAATTGGAATGACATCTAACGCAAATTCCGATTTAGCAAAACAATCGGACATCATCATATTTGTAAAAGTAGACAAGGAGGCATGCCCATACAATATAGTTCCAACAACCTCAACAACTGCGATGATGGCTCTTGGAGATGCAATAGCAATAATTCTTGCTGAATTAAAAGGTCTTAAACTGGAACAACTTGCCACACTTCATCCTGGCGGCACTATTGGAAAAAGATACTGGCTTAAAGTAGAAGATATGATGCTAACTGGTCCCCAGCATGTACCTATCGTTCACAAAGATTCGCCAATGAAGGAAGTAATACTTGAAATGACTCAAAAAAGAGGTATAACAAGTGTAGTGGATGATGATGGAGTCCTTATAGGAGTTATAACGGACGGAGACCTCAGAAGACTTCTGGAAAAAACTCAAGATATATTTAATCTAAAAGCAAAAGAAGTTATGACAACGAATCCCAAAACTATTAAAAAGGATGAACTTGCTGCTACTGCTGCATCAAAAATGGAACATTATGGTATCACTGCCTTAATTGTGGTTGACGATTTGAATAAACCGATAGGAATAATCCACTTACACGACTTGATGAGGGCTAAAGTAATATGAAGCTAAGGAAGACCTTTTCACTTCTTCTTTTAACTGTTATGTTGTCCGCCTGTGAAAGAGAGAAAGATAAATCTCTTCAAGAACGGGACAATACTCCACCGCAAGAGACATACAACATCCATCTTCAGATAAAAGAATACGAGGCAAAGAGAATTGAGGTGTTTTCAGAAAAGGCCACTTACTCTGGTGATACAATTTACCTTATAAAGTTCAAAGTGAACTTTTTTGACAAAGGTGAAATCACCGCTACAATGGTGGGGGACACTGGAACCATTGTTGAAAACTCAGGATTCATGGAAGCAAGAGGAAAGGTTAAATTAACAAGCACCAACGGGGATTCACTCATTTCAAATGTTCTAATTTGGAATCAAAAGTTAAACCTAATTTACAGCCCTTCTGAGTCTTTCCTTTACAAAGAAAACAAGACAATTCGCTCATCGGGATTGGAATCAGATCCTGCACTAAAGGCTGTAAAATTCAAAGGAAAAGTCTATGTTGAATGAGGAGCTAAAACAGGCAGAACCATCAAGCTTTGAAGAAAAAGAGATTGAAGAGTTTATTGATAAATTCTCTGAAAAAATAGTAAACTTGAACCTTTCAGTTATAGCTGTCGTTACCCTCGAATCAATAAAGCCCCTTTCTTTCTTTGCAAGTCAGGCAATGGTGTTTTTCGAACCGCTTATCAAAGCCTTTTTCACCGTAAAAGACTACGAAAAGCTTTATAGAATACTGGAAGACCGAAAACTCCTTGAAAAACTTATAACTTCTATCGAAGAAAAAGCAGATAGGCGATGATCCCGTTATTAGTAATACTATTAAGTTTTGTCTTTCAGCCTGTAAGAATTAAATATAATGGTGGGGGTGATTGGTACAACGACCCAGAGATATTACCAAATCTGTGTAATGAACTTATAAAAAGGGTACCATCGGTAAAAGCTAAACCGGCAGAAGTGGTATTAACCCTTGAAGATGATAGAATTTTTCAGTATCCTTTTCTCTTCATTACCGGACACGGGAATATTTCATTAACTATTGCAGAAATTGAAAATTTACGGAAATATGTTTTTAACGGGGGGTTCGTCTACATTGATGATGATTACGGAATGGACGAATATTTCAGGGAAGAATTCAAAAAATGGTTTCCAGATTATGAACTGAAGGAAGTCCCACTACATCATCCAATTTATAACCTCTACTACAAATTTCCGAGAGGTGTGCCTAAAATTCACGAACATTTTGAAGGAAGGCCGGTTGCTTTTGGCCTTTTCGTTGGAGGAAGACTTTCATTACTTTACACCTACAACTCAAACATTTCTGACGGATGGACCGATAGGTACAACGACCCAGATTCCCTGAGAGAAGAAGCAATTAAATTTGGTATCAACTTAGTGCTTTACTCAATTCTTTTCTAAGAATCAGGTTAAAACCCTATATTTAAGGGAACTTATTATAAGTTCTTTCACGTCTTTACCATCTTCAGGATAGTTAGCCACATAATAGTGCTTGGAAGTAAATATCTTATCTATTTTATCTCTAAGCCTATTGAGCACTGCTTCCAATCCATACTTATTGGTTTCTGGCAATATAATGAAAACCCATCGGTATCCGATAGAATACATATCCGACTCTCTCAACATTTTTTTGAAAATTTCAAGAATTTGGGTCTTTTTATCTTGAACAAGAATTTTGTCAAATTCAATCAATATTATGGAAAATTCCCTCTGATACCTCTCGGACCTGGCAATTTCTTTCCTCATTAATGCAAAAAAGGCTGGATAGTTTGGTTCCTTTGATATTTCTGCTAAAATGTTCTGAACTTGAGTATCAGATAGCAAAAACTGATACTTACCTAATAGGTATTTTTCCAACCCTTCATTTTTCACTCGTAACAAAAACTTCTTTGCATCGTTAACTTTACCCATTTTGATTAGGTGATTGATATATTCCCCATAATAGAAAGCCGCCTTCTCTTCTTTATTTAACTCTTTATAAAGACGCCCAAGAATCTCAAGTATTTCCGTGTCAGAAGGTGAAAGGGCTCGTATTTTCTCCGCAACCGATACCGCCTGGGATTTTTTACCGCTTTCCATAAAAAGGTTAAATGCCTGCCGAAGTTCACCAATGGCAAGCTGTTTCATACCAATATTTAGATAGATATCAGCTCCAATTAGACGAAGAGAAGGATCATCGGACTGATGATTCACGGCAATGTTATAATATTCCATTGCCTCATGAAAATTTTTTTTCTGAATTGCTCTAAATAAACCTTTTTTAACGTCCTGTAGGTTCAACATGATTTAATTATAAGACTACCTTTTAATCCAGTCAAGATTTCTTCACGTTACGAATTAATAAAATTATAATTCACAGTTTCCATCCATTGAATATTCGAGCCTCTGATTTTAAAATTAAAACAATGCGCCCGTAGCTCAACAGGAAAGAGCGGCGGACTACGAATCCGTAGGCTGGGGGTTCAAGTCCCTCCGGGCGCATTTTAAAAGTTCTATAATGATTAATTCAGAAAAGTATTATTTTGAAGAAGCGATCCGAGAGGCGGAAAAGGCCTTTAAAGAAGGCGAAGTGCCGGTAGGATGTGTTATAGTAAAAGACGGTGAAATCATTGCAAAGGGTCACAACCGGGTCGAAAACCTAAACGACCCAACAGCACACGCCGAAATCATTGCCATAGGTTCAGCAGGCGATAAGCTCAAAAACTGGAGACTAACCGGATGCACTATGTACGTGACATTAGAACCCTGTCTGATGTGCACAGGAGCACTCATACTTTCAAGAATTGATAAGGTGGTGTATCTAATTGAAGATCCTAAATTTGGAGCATTTGAAAGTCAGCTAAAGGTGAATGAGCTTTTCAAATTCAATCATCGCTTTGAAGTACAGAGATTTGAAGACCAAGAATTACAAGATAAAGCAAAAAAATTGATACAAGCATTCTTTAAATCTCTCAGAAAGTAAAATGCTTTTACTTTTTCTTTCCCTCTACTTGTTCATTCCATCTTTTGAAAATATTCTTGAGAAAACAACCTTTGATTCAAAAATTGAGAAATATCTTTCAGCCGGTATTACTGACTCAGCAGAATACTTTGCACAAAAGTTACTCAAAAGTTCAAGAAATTTAAAAACGAGAAAGAAAGCATTGCTGTATCTCTATAGAATTTACAAGTACTCAGGAAACGAGAAAGACGCCTACAACACACTGCAGGAACTTTTAAAACTCTCAAACCATTCTGATTCTATAGCTTTTTACATCGACTACTTCACCCATCTCTATAAATCGAAAAAGCTAAACCATATTTTGGAATTGAAGGATGAAATCCCTTTAGATGACACACTCTATTTTATTATAAGTTTAACGATGTTCAATTTGAATCACCTGGACAGTGTGATCACTTACACTGAAAGATGCCACTTAATAGAAGCAAAATACCTTAAAGCTTTCGCCTTATACAAACTTGGAAGATACTATGAAGCAGAATCTCTTAGTAAGAATCTAAACTGGAAGGAGCTTACAATACTATCCTTTGCCCAGCAACAACGTTGGGATTCTATTGCCTTTTCCTTAGAACATTTCAATATGGATTTAAATAATCTATCGCTACCCTACTTACGCGTACTCTACTTTCTTTCGCTAAGAAAATCAGGAAAGAAAATCCCCTTGAGCTACTATGAGGAGTGGCTTATTGCTAATAAAGGTAACTCACTTGAAGACTACGTATCACTCTTATTTGCGGAAGATTTAGGCCGAGAAAATCAATGGTCCAGATCCCTTCAAATCTTAAACACTATCGATACTGTCCAATTCTTTTCCAAATACCCTTCACTCAAAGCTGACTACTTTTGGACTAAGGGTAAAGCTCTTTATTACAAAAGAAGCAATCTAAAAAGGATTACCCAGCACCTTGTCTCTGCTCTCAACTTAACACAAGACCCTGTTGTAAAAGATTCTTGCAACTATTTGCTTGGTTTGACCTATTTGAAATTTGCACATTACAAAAAGGCAATCCAATATCTCCAAAAAGTGAAAGAAAATTCCCATTTATACTACGACGCTTCTTACAATCTTGCCTCTGCTTACTACCAAATTCTTCAATACGACGATGCCCTTGAAATTATTGATGAAGTTCTCAAGAAACCAAATATCCCCGAAGAATCAAGATTAAATATACTTAGTATCAAGGCAAATATTTATGAATCTAAAAAAGAGTACTCCAAGGCAATCAGTACATATCAAACAATGTTACAATATGTGACCCAAAAGCCAAAAATCTACGAAATTTACCTCCACATTGAATTGCTGAAATATAAAAGGGGAGATTACAAGAACCTCAAGGAAGTTTATCAAAATTACTTAAGCAAATTTCCCGAAAGTCCCTTGATTCCCCAGCTTTCCTACGATCTTCTTTTCAACTATATTTATTCGGAAGAAAAAGAAAATGCAAGAGAGATATTGTTATATATGATTGATAAGTTTCCTCAAAATCAAAAAACCTTAGAGGCGATCAGCCTATATTTTAGCAGTCCCGTCGCATCGCTAAAGGATTCAACCATATTAAAGAATTTACTTCTAAAAAATCCCGAGCTTGAAGATTACATTCACTTAACTCTCGGAAGATTTTATAAAAGACTAAGATTATATGATGATGCGTTAAAATCCTTTGAAGTGGTCAAGCAAGGTAACTACTATAGCCAAGCTCAAGTTGAAATAATGGAAATATATTTCTTACTAAACAAATATACCGAAGTAGAGATGCTGGGAAGAGAAATAATGCCAGAAGAAATCAGAGAATATACCTCTTACCGCATTGTAGAACTTCTTCTCAAAGCCCTAAAAAACGAAGGTAAAGTATCAACTTTTAATTCGCTGGCAAACTACTTCGCAGGTAAAGATTTTCCGTTTAAAAAAGACTTCTGCCTTATGGTCTCAGACCTTTACATAAGAGAAAAGGATACCACAAATGCCATTAAATTCCTTAACATAGCAAGAGACCTTGGAGCTACAGATCAGGAAATTATAAATTACAACGTAGAACTTTTAAAAATTTTAAAGGAGAATACACAGTGATTTTTGAAAAAAAACTCAAAAACGAATTTCCTTTCGAAAAATGTTCCTTTGTAGCATTAGATATTGAAGCTACCGGTTTGAAAATTAAAGAAGACCGAATTCTTGAAATTGCCTTAGTGAAATGGGAGTACAATGGGAAAAAACAATATTTCGAAACGCTATTTAATCCAGGCATAGAACCAACACAGCATTCGATAAGCATTCATGGTATCACTAAGGAAGAATTCCAGAACGCACCAGAGTTTAGAAAATTTAAAGAAAAAATAGTTGAATTTATCGGAGACTCAATCCTTATCGGTTTCAACATCCTTTCCTTAGATCTTTCACTCCTCAATAAAGAACTGAGACTTCAGGGGGAAAATCCCCTTTACAATTATGTTATTGATGTGCAGGGGGTTGCCACAAAAATTTTAGGGACCTCAAAGGAAAAATCCCTTTATTTTGTATCAAAAGAGCTGAATATCTCAACCCCCAACCTTCATAGAGCACTCCCCGATGCAGAGACTACATTGAAAATCTGGATAAAGTTATTAGAACATTTCCGAATTCACGGCTTCAAGACACTAAAAGAACTTCATGAGAGGGGATACTTCAATATTAAACTAAACCCAGTCGGGAGGGAAATCTTTCTCCTTGGAAGGCAAAACCGTTATGTCGAAATAGTTTACAAATCACCTACTTCACCAAAAACAAAAAGGACCATTGAACCCCTTGGTCTCAGGGGTTCAATGGTCGACGCTTTTTGCAACCTGAGGTTAGACTTTAGAAGTTTCAATACTTCTTACATTCTGAGCTATAAGTAGCCTATTCTTCCTTCTTCTCTTTCTTTGCCTCTTCTATTATTTTCTTAGCAATTTCCGCTGGAACCTCATCATAGTGAGAAAACTTCATCGTATATGTACCCCTACCTTTTGTAATGGAGCGTAAAGTTGAAGAATACTTGTAAAGCTCGGCAAGTGGGACATGAGCCCGTATAACCTGATACCTGCCCTGTGAATCCATGCCCAGAATTTTCCCCCGCCTTGCATTAATATCACCTATCACATCGCCCATAAATTCCTCAGGAACAGTAACTTCAAGTTCGTAAATAGGCTCAAGCAAATAAGGGTCTGCCTTAGCCTGTGCATCCTTAAAGGCAAGAGAACCAGCAATTTCAAAGGCCAGGTTAGAAGAATCTACGGGGTGATACTTACCATCGTAGAGAATAACTCTTACGTCAACTACCTTCGCGCCTGCAAGCACTCCTGCTTCCATAGCCTTTTTAACACCCGTCTCGACAGCAGGGATAAAGTTACTGGGAATAGCACCACCAAATATCTGGTTCACAAATTCATAACCTCCGCCCCGTGGAAGCGGTTCGATCCTTATATTACATATACCATACTGTCCATGGCCACCCGTCTGTTTCACATACTTTCCGAATCCTTCAGCGGTTTTTCTAATACTTTCCCTATACGGTATCTTGGGCTTTTCCGTTCTAACGTTCACTCCATACTTTTCTCTCAACCTCGATATAACGACATCAAGATGGATTTCGCCTAACCCCCATAGCAACGTCTGTTTAAGTTCAGGGTCATACTTGAAATCTATAGTAGGATCCTCATTTTTTAGTCTATTCAGCCCTTCCGAAACTTTATCTTGGTCTTCCCTACTTTCAGGAATAATAGCAATCGATACAAGCGGTTCGGGTAAAACTATTTTCTCAACTTCTACTGGGTAATCTTTATCACTAAGTGTATCATTTGTCTTCGTGTCTTTCAATTTAACAAGAGCGCCAATCATACCCGCAGTCAAAGATGGAACCTCTTTTCTGTCCGCTCCTCTTATCATATACATCTGATTAACTTTTTCCATTCTCTGAGTTCTCGAATTAAGATATTCTTTACCCGATTCAATTTTTCCTGAAATCACCTTAATTATACTCACTTCACCTAAGTGAGCCTCTTGGAAGGTCTTAAACACAAAAGCAACAGCCTTACCGTCGGGATCAGCCTTAATTTCAACATCATTCCCACTGAGTTTCCCAACTTCAGGTTTTGCATCAAGGGGTGAAGCAGCAAAAGAAGTAATACCATTGAGGAGCTCTATTATTCCAATGGCTTCTTTAGCATCTCCGTAAAATACTGGAATTATCTCCTGATTCAAAATAGACTTTTTCAAAACCGGCATCAACTCTGCGTCAGTAATTTCTTCACCAGCCATATATTTTTCAAGCAAATCTTCAGAAGTCTCAATTATATTCTCTCTAAACCTTTCTCTCTCCTTTATTGCATACTCTCTCACATCAGAAGGCAGGGAATTCACGTCTCCTGCTACCAAATCGAAAACGCCGCTGAAACTTGTCCCTTTACCAAGAGGTATCTGAAATGGAGTTACATGGTGTCCAAAGATACTTTTCAATTCTTCCCAGAGCCCTTCGAGATTGATTTCCTGCCCGGTCATTTTATTTATGAAAAGGAAGATTGGTATGCCTTTTGCCTTCGCCATCTCAAAGTACTTTTCTGTACCGACTTCTACTCCCGACGTGGCATCTATGACGACCACTGCATTATCTGCAACCCTGATTCCCGCAGCAACTTCGCCCGCAAAATCGAGATAACCAGGTGTATCAATCAAATTTATAAGATAACCATTGTATTCAACATAACCAACCGCAAGTCTTATGGAGAATTTTCTTTTGATTTCCTCTTCATCATAATCCATTAAGGTGTTTCCCTGATCAACCGAACCCATTCTGTTTGTAATGCCCGTTTTATAAAATATGGCCTCACATAATGTGGTTTTCCCGCTTCCGCCATGTCCAACAAGAGTGACATTTCTAATCTTCTCAACCATCAGTTTTACCTCCCTGAGTTTTTATTACAATATTTAGCAACCTGTCCTCAACAAAGATAACTTTTTCAATTTTGGCATCCCCTAAATGATTTCTAATTTTTTCCACTTCAAGTGCCCTCTTTAAAACCTCTTCTTGATTTGCCCCCTTTGGCACTGTAACCTTACCCCGTACTTTCCCATTTATTTGCACGGGGATTTCAATCTGTTCAAAATGCAAAAACTTCTCATCATAATCAGGATACCTTTCGGCAAAAATGGTGTCTTCAAATCCCATAATATGCCATAATTCCTCGGCAATATGTGGCGCAAAAGGAGCAAGAAGCAAAGCGAAATCCACACACGCCTTTTTGAGGACTATAGAATCTTTCTTTTTAAAATCCTGCAAATCATTAAGAAACTCCATCATCTTAGCGATAGCAGTATTGAAATGGAATTGAGAAGAATCCTCCCTAACAGATTTTATAGTCTGTTGAAGCCTAATATAGAGATAAATTTCGCTTCCATCCAGACTTTCAGGGTCAACGGACACTTTCTCTCCTTTAACAGCAGGACCATTTTCTTTGTAAAATCTGAGTATTCTAATCAAAAATCTCTTGGCACCCTCCACACCTGCATCAGACCAGACCATGTCTTTTTCAGCAGGTCC
The DNA here is from genome assembly GCA_964654765.1 of uncultured bacterium. Taxonomy (GTDB): domain Bacteria; phylum Hydrothermota; class Hydrothermia; order UBA1063; family UBA1063; genus UBA1063. The sequence continues at coordinate 18,968 of CAZZKY010000029.1, forward strand.
CGCAAAAAGGATGGTAATCCTGGCGACATCAGCACCGTGTTCCTCAACAAAAGGTGCAACAGGAACGATATTTCCTCGAGACTTGGACATCATTTCAGTCAAGACTTCAATTTTATTTCCACACTTAACATGGATACCATCTAAAACCTCTTCATCTTTAACCACCTCACCACAGTGCCTGCAGTAATTAAAGCTTTTGTGCACAAGTCCTTGAGCAAACAGGCTTGCAAAGGGTTCCTTCTGGTTTACAAGACCTTCATCATAAAGGACCTTTTGAATAAATCTTGCGTAGATTAAGTGTTTTGTGGCGTGTTCGACTCCTCCAATATACTGATCAACCGGCATCCACCTATTTACCTTCTCAGGATCAAATATAGCTCTTGGATTTTTAGCATCTATGTAGCGCAAGAAATACCAGCTGGAATCAACAAAAGTATCCATCGTATCGGGATCCCTTTTGGCATTAGCACCACAAACAGGACATCTCGTATTTATCCATTCTTCTACATCTTCAAGGGGAGACCTGCCCTTAGGCCTGAAATCTTTAATATTCTCTGGGAGCAAAACGGGTAAGTCTTCTTCCGGGACAGGCACAATGCCACAATGAGGACAATGGATTACGGGGATTGGTGCGCCCCAATACCTTTGTCTTGAAATGAGCCAATCTTTAAGCCTGTAAGAGACCGCCTTTCCACCAAGACCCAGTTTTTCGAGTTCCACCTGAATAGCTTTTATACCTTCCTCTGACGTTAAACCAGAAAACTTATCACTATTGATCATTATACCATAGTCTTCAAAAGCACGATCCATGCTATGAGCGTCAAGTTCTCCCTCGAGAGGCCTTATCACAACCTTTATTGGAAGATTATTCTTCTTCGCAAACTCGAAGTCCCTTTGGTCGTGTGCAGGAACACCCATTACTATACCAGTCCCGTAGTGGGCAAGTACATAATCCCCTACCCATATAGGTATTCTTTCCTTAGTAAAAGGATGTATTGCGTAAAGGCCAGTGAATACTCCGCTCTTCTCCTTAGCGCCGAATTCCCTTTCAACGTCGCTCTTTTGTACAGCCCTTTCAACATAGTCCTCAATTATTTTTGCATAAGGGGAATCCTCAATAAACTTTTTAACAAGATCATGCTCAGGGGCAACGGTTATGAAGGTGACACCAAAAAGGGTGTCTGCTCTGGTTGTAAATACCGGTATATCGGTTCCGTCTTTTTCATATTTAAAGATTATCTTCGTTCCATATGATCTGCCAATCCAGTTTTCCTGTTGTTTTATAACATTTTCAGGCCACTTACCCTTGAGAAGTTCAAGGTCATCAAGGAGTCTTTCCGCGTAGTCCGTTATCTTAAAGAACCATTGTTCCAATTGTTTCTTAACCACCGGAGTTTTACACCTCTCACACTTTCCGTCTACCACTTGTTCATTAGCCAAAACTGTCTTACAATTTGGGCACCAGTTCACAAACTCATTTTTTCTATAAGCCAAACCTTTTCTATAAAGAAGTAAGAAAAGCCATTGAGTCCACTTATAATATTCTGGGTCACAGGTTGCAAGCTCTTTATCCCAGTCGTAAGAGATGCCAAGCATTTTAAAGGTTTTCCTGAAATTTTCGATGTTATTATAAGTCCAAGTCTTTGGGTTTATTCCATGTTTAATAGCAGCATTTTCAGCTGGCAAACCGAAAGCATCCCACCCAATGGGATGCAGTATATCGAAACCCTCCATCATCTTCACTCTGCTAACCACATCGCCGATAACGTAGTTCTTTAGGTGTCCCATGTGAAGGTCACCAGAGGTATAGGGGAACATCTCCAATACGTAATACTTCTTAGTAGGAATTTCTTTCGTTTTGTATAAATTCTTCTCTTCCCAGAACTTCTGCCATTTTTTCTCAATTTCTCTCAAATTAAAATCAACTACCATAGTTCACTCCTCGCAGGAGTTTATAATTTTACTCTTATTTAATTGTAAAATCAACGCAAAGCCATTAAAATTTTTAAAATGCTAATTTTCTTGATTTTCCTGTTAAACAAAGGCCCTATAAGGGAAAATTTTGATAAAAGAAACTTCTGGCTTGTTTCCACTATGTGGGAAAATGCTAAAGATTCTGAAGACTCAATTCTCGTTTTGATTTCCTGCAGAATGAGCCTTAAAACAAAAAGAGCTTTAGACTTCATCAAAGATGATAACAACTTGTCTACCGACGTGCGACTTGCCTTTACTTCAGTTCTTTTACAAAGTAATCAATATGACTCCATTGTAGTAAAAAATTTGAAAACCCTTGCAGACTCGATTGGAGAATTAAAAGAATACTTTTACATGCGACTCACCGAGAAATTATTAAACCTTGATGAGCCGGAGGAGGCCCTGCTCTATCTAAAAGAACTAAAAACTACCCGTTACCAAAGAATTGCATTAAAAAGCTTCGTTGATTACATTTGGAACAAGAAAAAAGTGGAATTTGCTGATACTTTACTTGCATTAAAATCTATTGGCCAAGAAACAAGAATCTTTTTAAAAGCACTTAAGGCACTTAGCAATTCGGACACTATAAATGCAAGAAATTTAGCGAAAGAGCTCGCAAAAATAAAACCCGATTCTCCCTATGCTCTGAGATTGGCCTGGCTCATCGATGACACTTTAAAGGCTTATGTTCACTATTCCTGTGGAAATTACAAAGAAGCAGATAGCATATTCTCAAAAATTAAAACGGATAGGTATGCCTTTGCTCAGATTATGTCTGCATACAGACGCAGAAACTATGAAAAGACTGCCAGAATCTATGAGAAACTGAAAAACAAATTGAGCGAACAGGAGCGCAAGAATCTCCTGTTGCAAATTGGGTACTCTTACTGGAAAACCGGGAAACCCATAAAAGGGTTGGAATACCTTTTATTCATAGCGAATGAAGACAATGAGGCCGCCGCAAGGTTAGTAACGGACATATTAATTAAAGAGAACTCGGAAATTATTGAACAGTATAGAAAAAATGTCGTCGCGCGCTCTCAGAAACTGTCATATTCACTGGGACTTTACCACTTTTTTAAAAATGACACAGTAGGTGCAGAAACCCTTTTCATCAAAAGCCTAACAGGTAGAGACAAGAGAATAGCAATACGGGCAAGGTATTACTTAAAGGAGCTTGGCAGAGACAATGATAATTACCCAGATGAAGAACTCAAATTTGATTATTTTTACATTTTAGACAGGGGGTTTGTAATTACAAACGAACCGGAACCCGAGGTCCCGAAAGAAGCCTTCGAAAAACTTAAGATTTTCAAATATCTTCTGATTTTAGGGGACCAAGCGGAAGCGTTATATCATGTCCTCCCCGAACCAAATGTACTTTACGGAGCTGTTAAATTAGCAGAACGATACGGCAACGATTATATAAGAATCAAGCTCGCACTTGACTACCATAGCTTGATTCCAGAAAAAAACGGGACGCCCCTTTACCTCTTAAAACATATTTTCCCAACTAACTATTATGAACAAATAAGCACGATAGCCAATTTTTACAATGTGAGACCTGAAATAGTAATTGCTCTCATGAGGGAAGAAAGTCGATTCAATCCTCACGCTGTTAGTCCAGCAGGAGCCATTGGGTTAATGCAAGTTATCCCTGTAACAGGTAAAAGAATTTTGCGTGAAGCTACACCGGATTCCTTACTAATTCCTGATTTGAACATTACTATCGGAATTAAGTACCTATCAATGCTCTCCGATTCCTTCCCCAACTTAATCCATACCCTCTGTGCTTACAATGCTGGAGAATCCAGAATTCGCGAATGGAAAAACATATACAATACAAGTAATCAGTTACTTTTTGTTGAGCTAATACCTTTCAGGGAGACAAGAGAGTATGTTCAGCGCATACTAAGAAGTATAATTATATACCAATACTTGCTAAGGGGTGAGAAAAAATGAAAACATTTATATTGAGTTTGTTGATAGTAAAAGCTGAAGTTTATAAAGTCTCAATCGAGGCACCAATCACTCCATCAATTTCAGAATACGTATGCAACGCCATTGAGAAGGCAAACAAGGATGGAGCAAAGCTGATCATTATCAAGATGGACACACCAGGGGGACTGGATGAAGCCATGCGTTCCATCAATAAGGCAATCCTTGCCTCTAAAATACCCGTGGTTACTTATATATACCCAGAAGGTTCAAGAGCAACATCTGCTGGAGCTTTCATTGCTATGGCTTCCCACTTAATTGCCATGGCACCGGGAACCAGCATAGGTGCCTGTCATCCTGTAGCCCTCGGAACTCAGATGGACAGTATCATGGTGAAAAAAGCCGCAAATGATGCAGCTGCCTATCTAAAGTCTCTTGCTGAACTTAGAGGTAGAAATATAAAGTGGGCAGAATTGGCAGTTTTCGAGGCAAAGTCTTCATCCGCAACGGAGGCACTGAAAGAAAAAGTAATCGAATACATCGCTACGAGTCTTGAAGAACTCCTTGATAGCTTGAACGGAAAAACAATAAAAATGGACGGAAGTAAATACCTAATCAGCCTTCAAAAACCGTACGAAATTAAAGAGATAAAAATGAGCTTCAGAGAAAAACTCCTTACCATTTTGAGTAACCCTAACATTGCTTATATTCTTCTTGTTCTCGGATTTTACGGCCTCTTTTTTGAGCTCTCTAACCCGGGTGCTATTTTCCCGGGTGTTGTGGGTTCCATTTGTTTAATCCTTGCCTTCTACTCCTTACAAACCCTTCCTGTCAGTTATGCAGGGCTGGCTCTTTTGGTTCTTGCCATTTTACTTTTTGTCTTAGAAGTATTTATTGAATCATATGGAATTTTAACGATCGGGGGTATTATCTCCTTTATCTTAGGTTCATTAATGCTCTTTAGAGGAGGCCCAATGTTCCAAGTTTCAAGGAGTTTAATCATAATAACTGCTTTAATAACAGCAGCCTTTTTCATCTGGGTGATATCAAAGGGAGTTAAAACTCTTTTCTTAAAACCCTTAACCGGAAAGGAAGGGTTAGTAGGAGAAAAGGGTGTTGCACAAACCCCTATAGATTCTAAGGGTGGTATGTGTCTCATCCATGGAGAACTATGGAAAGCAAAAAGTGACGAGAGGATTGAAAAAGGGGATGAAATAGAAGTTTTAAAAGTAGAAGGCCTTACTTTATATGTAAAAAAATGTGAAAAATAGCGCATCAACTACGAAAAATTCTTCACACAATAACTTAACATCCATGAAAAGGTTATAAATCTCCAAATAAAGTGTAAAAATTATTTCGCATCCTTGCATTTAAAAATTCCCTAAAAATTAGCATTTTTAGATCG
>CAZZKY010000030.1:0-48784 GCA_964654765.1 uncultured bacterium
CCTACCAAGGCTGAGGTAATTCTTTACGATCCGGCCTACTATCCAACACCGACGGGTGACGGTAATATACTGATTCAGTTCTTGATAACACCTGGCCAGACAGATTACACCTGTGGTATTGAGAATGGAGCGGGAGATGACGGTATTCAATACTACTATGATGGTACCTATGCTCCGAATGCCGATTCGATTGTGGCGGGGAGGGCGATACTCTTTACCACTGACACCACTGGACTTGTTTCTGGTGTGAATGAGAGATTGCCGGAAAGGACGGTGCTACTGGGTCTTTCGAGTAATCCTCTGAGGGGAACGGGCTTTGTTGCCTTCACCGTTGCGAAGAAGTCGCACATAACTCTGGACATTATTGATGTTCAAGGTAGGGTGGTAAGGGTTCTTGCGAGGGGCGAATATGATAGAGGCTATTACAGGGTAAGGATAGACGGGAAAGCGCTTCCTCAGGGGATTTACTTTGTGAGATTGAGGGCTGATGAGAAGGACCACGTGAATAAGTTCCTGCTGGTGAAGTAAGGAAAGTTTGCCTTTTAAAAAATAAGGGGCCCTTAAGGGCCCCTTATTTTTTAAGGGGTAGTTTTATTCGGGAAGACCTTTTATTTTAATTTCAGGGTCTTTAGAAGAGGCAAAAGCAACAGGCATATTTTCAGTATTGTAGGCAAAGCCAACGTTTCCATATCTGTCGAGGGTTATGATGCCCGTTTCAGTCTTTACTGTATTGTTTATTAGGTCTATGCAAGCTTCTGCCGTTTTCTGTGCAGATATACCCATTCTCATAAAGTCACAGGCAGTTTTTGCTAAAAGAGTGCGCATTATGCCTTCTCCGATACCTGTACAGGATGCACCCCCGAAGGAAGTGGCGTATGTTCCAGCGCCAAGGAGTGGAGTATCTCCAACCCTCCCAAAGAGTTTTAAAAAGACACCACCTGTGGATGTTCCAGCGACTATCTCTCCGTTATCGTCGATGGCCACACAACCAACAGTTCCCTTTAGCAGTTCTGGGTGTTGTTTTATTAGCGTATAGATTTTTTTCCAATGTAAAGGTTCACCTTTTAGAAGCTTTTCTTTCAGATTTTTCCATTCTTCAAGTCTCTCTTCAGTTATTGGGTTATATTCTGGAAATCCCATTATTCTTGCGAAATTCTCTGCACCATCACCTATCAAGAGAACATGGTCTGTTTTCTCCATTACGAGTCGAGCAAGGCTTATGGGATTTTTTATTTTCTCTACCCCTGCAACGGCGCCTGCTTCCAGGGTAGAACCTTTCATAATCGCTGCATCCAGTTCGCATCTTCCATCCAGGGTCAGGACTGCGCCAGTTCCAGCGTTAAACACAGGGTCATCCTCGAGGGCATTAACGGCGGCTTCGCAGGCTGAAAGGGCATCGTTTCTCTCTTGAAGGATAGCAAAACCAGCCTCTACTGCCCTTTTCAAACCTGCCTTGACGCTTTCCAATTTTTCAGGCTTTACCTTTCCTACACCACCATGTACGATAATCGCTTTCATGGCTAAATTATAAAGTTGCTGCAAGAGATTTCCCATGGGTTTTTAATTTCCTTTAACGATTAAATGTATCTTATTGATAGTAAAGGATTTAGATTTGCAAAAACGGCTTAGGCGCTTTAAAATAAAACAATGTTTTTCATTTTACTGTTTTCTTTTTCACTGCAGGTTAGTTTTCCTCCACTCACTGAAAAGGCAGTGGACTTAATCTTAAAGGAACTCAATGCCCAGCTTCCTTCGGTTTACTTTAAAGGTAGACCAAGCATACCCGCTAAACCTCTCTCTTTTTCTATAAAGGGCTTTAAGGGTGTTGAAGTGAAACCAATTGAGGTAGAAAGAATCAAAGTTAACGGTATTATTCACCCTGCCATACTTCCCCAAATTCTTTCTATAAAAGTCTTAAAAGAGGAAAACCCTTTTGACAGCCTTTTCTACAGTGAAAAAGTTTTCCATCCTGATAGTTACTTTACCTGTAGGATTATAACTAAGGGGGTTGATACAATCCTTGAGCTCATACTCTTTCCTTTTCGTTATAACCCAGGCGATTCCGTTGCGGAGTATATTAAGGCTTTTTCTATCAACATTGATGGAGAAATTGCAAAGCAGGGGACCTATCAACCCCTCTACCTCATAATAGCTCCGCAAAATTTTAGAAATTCACTAAACCCCTTGATAAGATTGCGAAAGCAAAAGGGATATAAGGTTGTATTCAAGGCTCTTGAAGAGATATTTTCAGAGTACCAAGGCGAAAATGATTCGGAGAAAATTCGCAATTTTTTAAAAATGTACTCAAATTACGAAGGTGAGAGGTTTCTACTTTTGGTAGGAGATGAAACAGTAATCCCCTTGGTGTATTTATATGCTTTTGATTGTCAGGCTGGCCTTAGACCCGATGAAAATAATATACCTTCTGATCTGTTTTATGCCGATGTTGATGGTGATTACGATGCAAACGGAAATTCAGTCTACGGTGAAGTGGAAGATTCCGTGGAACTTTACCCTGATTTTTACGTAGGAAGATTGCCCGTAAAAGATACCCTTGAACTTGTTAATTATCTGTATAAACTTTTGGGATACGAAGTAGCTCCTTCTAACCTTGCTCTTAACAGGGCGGTTTTTCTTGCTCAAATTTTGTGGGAAATCCCTTATACGGATCAATCGATTCATAAAGAATACATTCGCAAAAAATTTCTTCCTCCAGACTATACCGTTCTTGGGTTTTATGAAAGTTATGGTAACGCCTTAAAAAGCGAGATCATTAGTGCTTTAAATAGTGGTGCCAATCTGGTAAACCATGATGGGCATGGATGGTATACTGGGATGTGGTTTGGGAATGACTACATTGGAATTTCCGATATAGTAGATCTGACCAATGTTTATACTCCTTTTTTTCTCTACTCCATAGGTTGTTGGGTAGGTGCTATGGATTACAATTCACTAGCAGAAGCGCTTGTTACAGCAAGGGGTGGAGCATTAGGAGTTGTTGCCAATTCCCGTTATGGTTGGGGTGCCCCCGGAAATCCGGGGTTTGGATACTCTGACATCTTTGATAATGAATTCTTTAAGTTACTTTTTAAGAATCAGGATGATGAACTGGGAAAGGTTTTTTGGAATCACAAGGCAAGTTTTGTTCCACTGGCGAGAGATACAAACGTTTACAGGTGGTGTTATTATGAACTAAACCTTTTGGGTGACCCTGCCCTTTACTTATGGAGAGAATTACCGAAGGAATTGGTTATCTTTTCAAAGGATATTGATGATGGCAATATCAGATTTGTCGTAGGCTACAATGAATTGCCATTGAGTGGAGTTACAGCAACCCTTATGGTGGGCGATTCAGTTCTTGCAGTTAAGAAATCCGACCTTTCGGGAGTGATCTCCTTTGACGTAGACACAATTTACGATTCTGTTCTCATTACTTTCTGGAAGCCCGGCTTTCACATGTCCTGGGAGTGGGTTAAATTAAAAAGAAGAGATATAGTTTTTGATGTTAAAGTAAGGGATCAAGGTATTTTCAGGGATTGGGTGTGGGCAGGTGAAGGTAACATTTTAAGTATATCCATTGTGAATAGAGGAGAATTACCCTTTACCGATACAATTTTTCTATCATCGCCGGGACTTCTTATTAATCCTGATAAATTACCTGTGAATGTTCAAGGGGGAGATAGTTTGAGATTAGATGTGATATGTATAGTCCCGGAAAGTTTGAAAAAAAACACTATTAAGACTTTGAGGATTCGTTCAAGGAAGGTGGAGAGCGTTTATCCTCTTCGGATTGCCTGGCCCTCCATCCGCTTTGTTTCTTATGCTTTTGGAAATAGTTCCCTCATGTTAAGATTTGAGAATAATTCCCTTATGGGGCTTAAGGGACGAGTGCTTGGCGTTTACGAAATTCCTGGGCTTGTTCCACTAAGATTTTACGGGGATTCTCTTTTTGTCGAAAGCCAAGCGGAGTTCACATTAGAAACTGATGTTCCCAGAGGCAGAAATTTACGTATATTTTTTGAATTTAATGGAAATTATTTTAAGTTAGATATTTTCTTAGCTTTCGGAACTACACTTTACCACAATGATTTTGAAACAATGGATGGGTGGAGTGGAGATACAACGTATTTTTGTCTCCGAGATGAATCAGGCCCATTTGGCAAATATTTGACTTACAAAGATGAATTTGCACCCTTCCCGATACAGGCAAAAATTTATTCGGAAAGATTCAGATTAAATGGAAAGTTTAAGCTTGGCCTTTATTTCACATACAGGTTCCCGATTTATGGAACGACGGGCGTTAAGATTTCACTTCAGAAAGAGTGGCTAAGTGGAGGGCGTGTCTGGAGGACAGAAGTTCAAGATATTGCCTTTCTTGGCGCGGGTGGGGCTTTATATGAGAAGTCAATTTACGGGGACTGGGCTTACTATCAATATGAAGGAGAAGTTGAAAACAACCCCGATTATGTGAGAGTTTTAGTAACTTTTACGAAGGATAGCTCTTCTGAAACTTTTTGGGGGCTTGACGAAATCAGTATTATTAGTGCAAACGAAGATATTGTAAGTAGTGAAGAACTGTCCGTTGAAGGAGTAAAGATTTTAAGCTTTCCAATGGTTGTAAGAGGTGGGGCACTTAGACTCTTGCTATTGTCTCAAAATTCAGAGTTTATAAATGTGGGCCTCTTTGATGTGAGTGGCAGGCTTATAAAAAGTTGTAATTTTGCTTTAGAAAAGGGCATAAACGAGTTAGTTGTTTCAATTTCAGGGCTTAGGAGAGGAGTTTATTTTGTTAAAATTTTGAACACTTTAAAAAGGGTGGTGATAGTAAAATGAGTGCTAAATTTCAGAGACCCAGAGGTACAAGGGATATCCTCCCTGAGGAAGAAAAATTCAGGGATGGATTAATTAAAAAAGCCAGAAGAGTACTTGAAAGTTATGGCTACACATTCATAATTACTCCTACTTTTGAGTACGCCGAACTGTTTTCCAGAAGCATTGGAACCTCAACGGATATTGTGGAAAAGGAGATGTTTGTTTTCCAAGACCGAGGAGAGAGGGTATTGGCCTTGAGGCCTGAAGGAACCGCTTCTATTATCAGAGCCTTCCTTGAGAATCAGATACATCCCCCTGCTAAATTGGCTTATGTTATGAATATGTTTAGGGCGGAAAGACCTCAGCGTGGAAGGTACAGAGAATTTTGGCAGATTGGTGCTGAGGCTCTCGGAATAAAGGATCCGCTCCTCGATGCCGAGGTAATAGAAATGGCAGTCAGGATTCTCAAAGAAATGGGTCTTGAGAATTTTCAACTGGAGATTAATTCCATTGGAACGCCGGAGGAAAGGGAGATTTACAAGAGGACACTCTTGGACTACATTGAAGAAAAGGAATTGATGAAGGAGTTAGCTCTTTGTGAGTCGTGTAATCGCAGGAAAACCACAAATATTTTGAGAATTCTGGATTGTGAAATCGATGCTCCAAAACTTTACGATGCTCCGGTTATTCTTGAATTTCTTTCTCGTGAATCTTACCGTTACTTTGAGGATGTGCAATCTTACTTAAATAGTTGGGGGATAGAATACACTATAAATCCGAAACTCGTGAGAGGTCTTGATTATTACACACATACCGTCTTTGAGATAAAAGTTAAGGAGCTGGGAGCCCAAGATACTGTATGTGGTGGTGGGAGGTATGACAGACTTGTCGAAGAATTGGGAGGACCTGCAACTCCCGCTATGGGTTTTGCCATTGGATTGGATAGGGTTGTAGTTGCGATGGAAAATGCGATTCCAAAGTTGAAAGGACCATTTTACTTTGTCGCTACCGTTGGTGAAGTAGAAAGGGGATATGGAATAAGACTTTTGAAGAAGCTGAGGGATTGGTACATTCCTTCGGATATGTGTTATGAGCTTAAGAGTTTAAAGGCACAGCTAAAGATTGCCGATAGGATTGGTGCACAAAGGACGGTCATTGTTGGTGAGGATGAGATAATGCGGGGGAAGGTTAGGGTCAGAAATATGGAGACGGGTGAAGAAATTGAAGTGGACGAAAATGAATTGAAGGCAATATATGAAAAAGAAACTTCCCGAAATTCAACTACTTAAAAAAGTTCAGGAAGAGCTGAGAAACCTTGTTATCACTGTAAATAAGCTTCAAGATTATGAATATGTTGGTGGATGCGATGTTTCCTATCGTAAAAATGAAGGTGTCGGTGTTTTCGTAGTATTTAACAGGCAGTTTAAATTGCTGGATGTAGCTATAGTCAAGAGAAAAACAGAATTCCCTTATATTCCTGGTTATCTTGCCTTTAGGGAGGTGCCGTTTCTAATAGATTCTTATAACAAACTGAAGCTTAAACCTGATATAGTACTTGTAGATGGCCAAGGAATTGCCCACCCACGGGGATTTGGCGTTGCTTCACATCTTGGGGTTTTGTTGAATCTTCCCACAATAGGGGTCGCTAAGAGCAAATTGTATGGTTACTGCGATATGCCTGAGCTTGTTCGGGGAAACTTTACTTATCTAAGGGATGAAAACAATGCCATCATTGGAGCCTGCCTTGTTACTAAAGATAGATCAAAACCTCTTTACGTTTCCATAGGCCATCTGGTTGACCTTGATATGGCCATCAGGGTGGTTTTGGAAAATACGTTGCATTATAAAATACCAGAGCCATTAAGGGTGGCTCACTTATTCACCCGAAAGGAGAAATAAGGAGGTCTTATGGACAAAGTGGCTATTATAACAGGTGGGTCAAGAGGGATTGGGTTTGCAATTGCTATGGAACTCGGGCAGATTGGGTACATTCCTATTATTACTGCCAGAAAAGAAGAGGAGCTAATTAAGGCTCAAGATGATTTGAGATCAAAGGGTATTGAAAGCCACTATAAAGTCCTGGATGTAACAGATTATAAGGCATGTAAGGAGCTGGCAGAGGAGGTTAATAGCAGGTTTGGCAGAATTGATGTTCTTGTCAATAATGCGGGCATTACAAAGGATAAGCTGTTTGTTAGAATGTTGCCAGCTGATTGGGAAGAGGTGATCAGAATAAACCTTCTTGGAACCTTCAATATGACCCATGCTGTTCTCAAATATATGGTAAGTGCTAAATCGGGTGTGATTATTAATGTTTCATCAGTAGTTGGAGTAACAGGCAACGCTGGACAAACAAACTATTCGGCTTCCAAGGCCGGTGTGATTGCTTTTACCAGATCTCTGGCAAAAGAAGTAGGAGGTTGGGGAATCAGGGTGATCGCTATAGCCCCAGGATTTATTGAGACTTCAATGACCGAGAAACTCCCTGAGGAAATTAAAAAAGAATACCTTGCAAGAATTCCTCTAAAAAGGTTTGGTAAACCAGAGGATGTAGCAAAATTAGTTGCTTTTCTTACCAGCGAAGAAGCAAGCTACATAACGGGGCAGGTATTTACCGTTGATGGTGGTCTAATTTGATTTTTTAACAGTGACCATTTCAGGCTCTACGGATAGGATTTTTAAAGGGGGTGTTGCTTCTACTTCTAATTTATAGACTAAAAGACTTTCTAAACTGTCTATAAGAGTTGTCTTTATATTGAAACTTCTATGTGATACTTGATAATCTGAAGGCCGTAAGTAGGCGATTTTGATCCTTTGCTCAAATTTTTTACTTCTCAGGAAGATAGAGTCTTTATAGAGTGTGTCTATGGAGAGCCTCACTTTGAACCCTTCTCCATTTTCGATTCTTATAAAATCGTTATTAAGTTTTTCAACTTTAGCAACGAAGAGTGTATCAACGGATTTCATGACTTCTATAGGTTCCAATGGTAAGAATTGTATTTTGTTTACTATTGATGCGGGTCCTATTATAGTTGTTGTTTCGGGATTAACATTTATTGACCTTACAAAAAGGGTGCTGTTTTTGAGCAATACAGAGACCACCTTAACGGGTACTTTTCTTTTCTGGACTCTGTCTACCTGAACTAAAATCGTTCGGGGATTTATATTGAATATTTCGATGTCTTTTAGTGATATGGGCAGGTCCTCATAGTCAAATTTTATTTCGTTAATTCCGTATCGCAAGTTTGAAAGGTTTTTGTAAACGACTTTTTCAGAAAATTTGATCCTGAGGTAGGTTTTTCCCGAAGTTTTTATGGAGGCGTTTATATAGTCGGGTAATTTGTTTATAATAACAAGGGAGTCTCCGAGCCCTTGAAAAGTGTAAGAGAGCTTGAAAGGAATAGTATATACAGAGATTTCGTCGGTTGTGGCGTTAAACCAAACAATAATGCCAAGGATGAGTGATATTATCTTCAGGCCGAGGTTTTCCTTTATAAAACTGAGACTCTTCATGTTCGTTTAATCAATAACTCTTCCATGTATTTTCTGAGGTTTTCAAAGGTTAAGCTCTCGGAAAGAACACCCTTTTGGGCTATTCTTATGGACCTTCTCTCTTCCGATACGACTATTGCAAGGCAGTCAAAGTGCTCCGTTACACCGAGGGCTGCCCGATGCCTGGTTCCTAAGCTTCCCTCAACAATTCCCACTTGGGAGAGAGGCAAAATTGTCCTTGCACCTATTATATAGTTTCCCCTTACTATAATTGCACCGTCGTGCAAAGGACTGTCAGGCAGGAATATTGAAAGGATAAGAGGCGCCGAGAGAGTTGCGTAAATCTTGACTCCGCTTTCAGAAATGAGTTCATCGAGTCTCATATTCCTCTCTATAACTATTATACCACCAATTCCCCTTTGAACCATTTGCCTTAATGCCCTCTCCAATTCTTGAATTTCAGCGATCCCAATCTTTTTTCTCTCGCTTATAAAGGTGCCTGTGCCAATAACTGCCAATCCTTTTCTTATCTCTGGTTGGAAAATGACGATTAATGCCAGAAGTCCATACCTTGTAAAGGCAGAAAGCAACCACATTAACCCTTTGAGGTTAAATAGGGTTGCGGCGGCAGATAGTCCGACAACTGCAATTAGGCCTGTGATGATATAGATAGTTCTTGTTCCTTTGAAAAGCTTTAGTATATAGTAAATTATAACAGTGACAAGGGCAATGTCAGCAATGTCGCGGATGGCAAGAGGATAAAGTTTCATGAATAAATTTTACGCCAGAATTCAAGCCTTTCAAAGTGAGGTTGGAGATTTGCTTTTTAAGGTAGTATAATTAACACTATGAAATGGCTATTTATATTATTATTGGTTTCATTTGCCTGTGAAACTAAAAGGAATTCACCTCCCGTTCCTGAAATCGTGGAAATCCCAGACTCTGCTCATCCCAAGCAAGTAATTACGATTAAGGCAAGGGCCATTGACCCTGATGGTGATTATGTTAGTATAAGATTTGACTTTGGTGATGGAAATATTTCCGATTATTCAGAGTGGGTGAGGTCCGGTTCCTTAGTGTTATTTGAGAAGGCATATGTCGCCCCTGGCGAATATTACGTAAGTGTTCAAGCCAGGGATTTTGAAGGCAATCATAGCTTGTGGTCTTCAGGGAAGACTATAAGAATAGAATGAAAGAGTATGTTACACGATTCCACATTCATCGAGATTCTTGAAATTGTAAAGAGACAAAGTTCCTGTGTGTATTACAAAACGGGTGCCCTTGTCGTTAAAGAAAATCGGATAGTTTCCATGGGATATAATGGTTCCCCTTCCGGCTTTCCTCAGTGTGACGAGCTCCAGGAGGTTCTTGAATTTGCAGTCGATAATAAAGACATCGTAGGGAAGTATCTTGAGATGGGTGGAGTTGAAGCCTTTGCTCGTGATTACCACAGTAGGTTTAAGTATTTTTACAAGTATACTCAGGACTTTGTTAAGTTTTTTGGAATTAAATTGGAAGAATCATTGAAAAAAATTTGCAATGGGAGTGCCGGTCAAAATGATTTTTACAATTTGAACTTTATACACTCAAGGTACGAAATTCATGCTGAGCAGAATGCTATTGCCTTTTCCCTCAAAGCGGGCACTAATATCACCGGAGCTACCCTCTATACAACCCTTTTGCCTTGCATGGAGTGTGCTAAGCTAATTGTAGCATCGGGGATAAAGAGGGTTGTGTATATTGAAGATTACGAAGATAAAAGGTTTAAAGAATCTTCTAAGACTTTTCTCGAAATAAACGGAATTAAGGTTGATAGATTTACCAAGGATTAATTGTTTCTTGTGTAAAATTTTCCGGGTAATTCTGAAATTAAACCTTTTATTTCAAGTTGAAATAGAATTGACAGGAGGTCCGGAACTATTAGACCCGTTAGTGAGACTAATTCATCAAAATGTTTTGGTTCGTGGGAAATTTTTTCGAAAACTAATTTTTCCAGTTCTGTAAGCGGTTCTGAAAAGTCCTGTTTTACTTTTTTGGGATTCTCCATTCCAAAATCTTCTAAAATGTCTTCTACGCAAGTTATAGGTTTTGCACCTTCTTTTATAAGTTTGTTTGTACCTGTGGAAGCGGGTGAGTTGATGGGGCCGGGGACGGCGTACACTTCTTTGCCCAGTTCTAAAGCCCATCTGACCGTTATTAATGCACCGCTCTTTTCTCCCGCTTCAACAACCAAAATGCAATCTGCTAGTCCTGCAATTAACCTGTTTCTTCTCGGGAAGTTTTCTTTAAGGGGTTTTGTACCGGGAAAAAATTCTGAAATTAAACAGCCTTTTTGAACGATTTTTTCAAATAAAGGGCGGTTTTCTGGGGGATATACCACATCAATTCCGCATCCTAAGATTGCTGTCGTTTCACCTCCGTTGTTAAGGGCAGTTTTATGGGCCTCCGTATCAATCCCGCGTGCTCCTCCTGATACTATGTGAAATTTGTTTTCAGTTAGCTCTTTACAAAGTTTCCGAGTTACCCAAATTCCATAATTTGTCGGCTTTCGAGTGCCAACTAATGCTATTTTCCTTTCCTCTGGAGATGGAAGTTTCCCTTTGTAAAAAATAACGGGCGGAAAAATTTCTTTTATTTTAAATGTTTCAGGGTACTCTTTGAAAGTGAAGTCGATACATTTTATGCCTTTTTCTATAAAAGCAGAGGCGGTTTTTAAGGAAAGTTCGAGATTTACACTTTTTATCTGGGTAGCAATTTTTTCGGGAACTATTTCTTTCAGTTCTTGGAAACTCGCTTCAAAGACTTTTCTCGCTGTCCCAAAACGGGAAACCAGTCTCTTATAATAAACAACCCCTATTCCCTGAATTGAGGAGAGAGTAAATACATACTCCATTTTTAAACAGACTGATGGCTCAAGAGGTCAAATTCACTTAGTGCTTTTTTTAAATCGTCATACTTGGTGAGAAGAATAGACTTAATACTGTCAATTTCCATTTTTTTTATGTTTTCAGTAACCTCATAGAAAATCAAAGCATTTAGAGCATTCGTGAAAACCAAATCCTTTATCTCCTCCACGTTTATATCAATATTATTTTGCAACATTTCCAGTAGTTTCTCAAGTATTTTCTTTCGTGCGAAAATATATTCGCTCTTGGTCCTTATTCCTTCTAAAAGTTCTCGGGCTTTGTTCAGTTCGTTGTATTTCACTAAACTATGGGTTAGAATGAGTGACATCTGATTGGCTCTAAATTCATTTCCTCTTTGCTTCTCGAAATCGATTTGTTTTATAGCAAGGTTATAGCCTTCATCTATAAGGCCAGAATGGATCAATATAAGCCCGGAGTAAAAATAGAATGGGTAATTTGTTTTGGGAGTCGTGTTGAGAACATCGTCAATAGATCTCAGAGTAAAAGTTTTAAAACTGCGTGGTGGTAAAAGAAAGAGATATATCTTACTTATTTCTCCCAGTATAGTTTCTTTTGTGTGTTTATTTTTAACTTCATTCAATGCCCATAATGCGTTTTCTAAGTGATTCAATGCCCCCCGGAATTTGAAACCCAAGAGCAGCATTTCAGCTAATTTCAGTTTTAGGAGAGTAATATCTTCTATTTTATTAGATGCCTTTAAGGCTTTTAAGTAATATTCCGTGGCTTTTTTGATTCTATTTTTGTAAAATTCCAAATCACCTAAGGCTTCAAAAATTTTTGCTTTTCCATTCATAGGAGAATTTGTTAACTCAAGTTTTTTTATTAGCAGTTCTGTAGTACACTCCAACCTATCCGCGTTGTAATCAATTCTAAATTTTAGCAAAAGAAGGTCTTTAGTTATTCTTTTTTGCGTGGAGAGATAGCTTTCTAACTTTTGCGCGGCGATATTAGTTTCCCCAAGTTCTGTCAGTAGCTCAATTTCTCTTTTCTTATCCCGACCGTGAGTATTTTCTACTTCTTCTAAACTCTTAATCAATTCAAGAGCCTTGTCGTATTCTCCGATTTTTGTGTAAAGCATGACGATAGTCTCTCTTATTGATGATTTTTGCTTTTTCGTTTTTGCGAGTAACTTTGCTTTAATTGCATATTGTAAAGCTTTATTATATTGCTTATTTTTTACTTCTTCGTTTATAGCTTCGTAGTAGTATTTAAACGCGTTTCGGAGATCCCCTGAAAGTTCGAAATGTCTTGCAATCTCCCACAGCGCAATTGGAAATCCGTTCATTTTCTTGGTGTGGAGCAAGTGGGCGTAATTGCCGTGAATTTTTCTAACCTCTCGCTCAGGGAGGTCAAGCTTTGGATTAAATTGGATCACAGGATGGGAAGAATAAATTTTGTTTTTTACGACCTTGACAGTTCTGTTATTGCTTAAATTTCCGATGACTTTCTCTATCGTTTGAGTTTTCACCTTAGGAAATAATTTTAGAATATCCGTCTTGTCTAATGGCTGGGAAGAAGATAAAATCAAGTAGGTTATTAGCTTTTCTTCTTTGCTCATTGATTCAAATAACCTTTGTGACTTCTCTGAATAGTAATTTTCATAGGGAAATGCTGATCCTTCATTTAACGCCCACCCTGTATTCTCATCCCACTTGAAAAAGTTTTTAGAATCAAGGAGATTTAGCAACCAGAAAAGTTTTGAAAAGCTTTTCAGGCTTCTGTAGTAAAGAAGTTCCAAAATTTCCCTGTTCACATTGGGAGTAATAAAGTAAGACTGCAGAGTTTTTTGGACGTCTTCTACAGTTATTGTGTCAATTTTAATTGCAGAATTGTTATCGCTGATAAGTTTAATTGTTTTGATTTTTGCTCCGTCTTTAAGTCTTAGAAAATTGGCTTTGTCCCCTTTTATGAAGTTCATTTTACTCCCCGTGAATATCTGAAGGGTTTCCATTGAAAGGAAGGGGTTTTCTTCCGGTAAGTCAACAAATATCTCCTCATCGCCTCTGGATATTAGTTCTGCAAGTTTCCTGTAGCTTTCTACATTTGGAATGTGCAGGTATCTCCTTCCTTGTTTTGCTTTCTCGTAAAGTCTTCTTAAAATGCTGGCAGGATAGTGTTCAAGTTTTCTCAGATTTAAAGTTACAATGTTTAGTTTTCCTTTTAAAAGCCTCTTGTAGATTTCCTTTTGCCGTAAATGTTTGAGGAACGACCTGGGTTCAGGGGTCAGAACTAATAGAGAAGAGTTACTAAGGATAAAAAAAACTTCTCTTTCTGAAAAGGGGTAATCCTTTGCCAGAGACCCCAGTAATTCAGTGGTACCTATTAATGGAAACTCTATGTAAAGTAGATGGGGTTTAAATCCATTCGTAAATAAGAAAGCTAATTGTCTCAAAAAATCAAAAAAACTGAAATGCAAAAAATAATCACAGATTTCCATTGGGTAAAAGGATAAATCTTTCCTTAGAATTTTTCAAATAATCCGCACGACATTATTTTGTAAAATCGGGGTAAAATTAGAACCATGCGGAAGAAACTTTCGAATTTTGCTTAACCTTAATGGGATTCGATTGGAGGTAATTTAAATACTCTTTCTAGCATTTCTATTTTAGCACAAATATACCCAGAATACCTGTAGCGAGGAGGATAATAACCGGTGATTTTTTGTAAAAGTTAAAAACTACGAAGCTTAATGTTGCTACAATATAGGGTGTGACGCCTGTAAATCCTCTTCTGACAATAAGGTAAATTGCATTTATGAGAAGTGCAGCAATTACAGGCTTTATCCCGAGCATGAATCTCTTATATACAAGATTTTTCTTGAATTGACCCTCAAAGCGTGCTACGAGCAGTATGATAAGGAAGGAAGGCATTACGACACCTAATGTGGCGAAAAGTGAGCCTATAACGCCATAGATTTCATATCCAATAAAAGTAGCCATATTCAGTGCAATTGGTCCTGGAGTAACTTCCGCAACGGAAATAAAATGGAGAAAACGTTCTTGAGTTATCCAGTGAAGTTCTATTACAAAGGTGCGTTGGAGAAGGGGAAGCATTGCCTGCCCTCCTCCAAAGGTAACAATTCCGATTTTAAAGAATTCTGCGAATAATCTAAGAAGAACCATTTTTGTCCTCAAACCACTTCCCTAAAATTATTCCCAGAAAACCACCGATCAGTATTACTAAAATTGGGTTTACCCTTAAAACTAAAAGTTCGACAAGCGAGAGGAACATTATAGAGAGGTAAAAGATGTTTCCCCCGGACTTTTTTAAAATTTCAAGAATAATGTAGGTAATTTCTCCGACCACACCTGCTAATATGCCAATCAGGAACTTTTTTACCGGAGAAATTTGGAAAAAGTTAATAAAAAAAATTGAAATAAGAAGGATGACAATGAAAGAAGGCAATATCACTCCGATTGTGGCAAAAAGAGACCCTAAAAATCCGTTGACCCTGTACCCTATAAATGTTGCCATGTTTATGGCGATTGGGCCGGGAGTAATCTGTGAGATTGCAAGTATCTCCCAGAATTCCTCTTCGGTTAGATACTTCCTCGATTTACAAAAGGTTTGCCGCATTTGTGGAATCATTGCGTAACCGCCGCCGATTGTGAAGAGACCAATTAGAAAGAAATCGTATGTGAGCAAAATCGTTTCTTTAATTTTACTGGTTGGTTTCTTTGTTATACGCAAGTGTTCTTGTCCTTGACTTTTGTAAATTTCTCTGTTTTTGTCTTTTTCTTTTCTCGTGAAAGTTTTAAGCAGAGCATTCAGTGTTATTAGTATAAAGCTTTTCCTTAAACCAATTTGGGAATGCTCACCTTTTATCAATAATAGCATGGAAATTCCAGTAAAGACATCCCAATTGGCATAAGATTAAAAAGTGGTCTAAAGTAAGCGCTTGAATAAAAGTCGTGAATTTTCAAAAAGAGTTTGAAGTTGCACTTGTGAAATTGTTGAATATGCAGTGCATATCGTCTTTTGTAGAGTTTAGAATTCGACAAAATTTCCTATTTCGACAAAATTGTCGAAACTGAAATAGAAAAAATGTTATGAATAAAGGAAATTTTTTGGCACAAACTTTGCGGTAATTATCTTGCTCAAACATGGAGGTGCAAGATGAGATTAAATGACATAACCAAAGTAGTGTGGGTATCTCTTTTCCTGGGCTTCGCCTTTGCCCAGGAAGTACCTGAAAACACGGAAGATTCCACCAGAAATTATCGTTACAGGGAACAGTACAGGTATCAGGAGCATGTAAGGCAGCAAGGTGATACGATAAGGATAATGTCGCAGGAGCGGATAATGAATGAAGGTGATACTATCCAGATTCAAAACAGGAAAAGAATTGAAAATCCAGCGGTAGAGAGTGAGATGACGATTGAGAAGACGATTACTAAGGATGGAGACAATGTCGTAAAGATAGAAAAAACGGTGGTTACTCCGAAGGACACGGTGGTGATACAGAAAGAAGTTGGATCTTCTGGGAAAGATAGTGTAGGAAATAGTAATATGCAAAGTGTGAGAAATAGAGATACAAGATGTGATGGGGAACCTGATACTTTGAGAGTAAGGGAAAGAGAACGTTTAAGAGTCATAGAGGGCACCCCTTCCAGCGGCAATGTACCGGGAACGGGCGCTTCTAAGAGAAGAGGTAGGGGGAGTAATTAAAATATAGACAGGGGCGCACAGGATAGTAATCGTTTGCGCCCCTGTATAATTTATTGAGGTGTCGAAAATGTTTGAAATTGTAATTTTTGTTTTAACTTATTTAGGCATTGGCTTCCAAAGAGGATTTGACAGCAACATTTTGATTGATGAAAGCAACTTGAGGGATTATTACAGTGGGTTAAATTTTCTTCTAACCCAGTATTCTATGGAAAGGCCGTGGGGCTATGAACTTTTAGCCAGTGGCAACTTTTTCGATAATTACAGTGATATGAATTTCTTAACCTTTCGTGGGAGTGTCTTTTACTTTAAGGATTTCGGAAAGGTTGGAAACTATATGGAGAGCGGGGTTGATTTTGAATGGGATATTTTCTCACCTTATAGGGCTTTCTCTATTATTCCGGGTATTGCGTCGAGGATTTATTTGGATGAAAAGCGAAAAACCGCACTAATACCAAGCTGGGATTTACATATTATAATTTCTGATGAGGGTTATAACTTAGAAAATCTTCCGCGAATCAGGTTAAATACGGGTTTCTGGGGAATTTCTTTGGTACTAATGACTAACCTGAAGTGGAGGTACAGTGCTACTTATGTTCAGTCCCAATCGTCGGGGATAGGAGGTTGGCCTGCGAGGCCTCGATACATGACAATAACAGAGAATCTTTACGCAGGAAACTCCAGCATCAGACTGGGTAGGAAGTTTGGAGACCTTTTGGATTTCCACTATCAGCTTGATTACCATTTTCT
This sequence comes from uncultured bacterium, assembly GCA_964654765.1. Lineage (GTDB taxonomy): Bacteria > Hydrothermota > Hydrothermia > UBA1063 > UBA1063 > UBA1063. The sequence continues at coordinate 16,647 of CAZZKY010000030.1, forward strand.
GCCGACAAAGAACTTAGTAAATGTTGAAAATTTAAAGGAAAAACTTGACCCCTTTAACAGAGAGGAATTTGCATATACCGGCTTTTCCCATTCCTTTAAAGTTAATCTGAGAATTAAGGAAATCTCAATTGCTTATAACTACGCCTTCAGTTGTAGAGATTATAAAATCGTTGACACTACACAATCTGTTCTACCGCGAAGTGATGTTGGATATTATCACAGCATAGAAGGTACTATTCCACTTATGAAGAAAGCGTTAAAAGCAGGGGTTTCTTGCTTTTTTAGATATGAAATTAACAACTCCAATCTTGTGGAATTTTCATACACGAGAAAAGAGTTTGGTGCGGGTCTTTACTTAGAACTATAGGAGGAAGGACATGAGATTTTTGCTTTTGACTTTTTTAACCCTGATTCCAAAATATTTTTACAATGTTAAGGATACCACTACCGTAATTGGGGAAGTAAAGAAAGTCGAAAAGGACCAGGTAGAAGGGAGCAAAGTATACCACATTGTATTGTTTTTAAGCGAAGGTGATACTACACACAAAGTGATTTTGGGACCTGCATGGTTTATTGAAGAAATACCGAAAGAAGGAGATTCTTGTACTGTAGAGGGTTCTATTTTTAATGCAGATAGCATGATATATATAATTGCAAGGAGAATAATGAACATGCGCACACAAACGGTCTTAACTTTGAGAACACAGTTAGGTTTCCCCCTTTGGGGGCGGAGAGGGAGTGAAACAAAAAGGATCGGAGGTATTGGGGACGGGCTGAGAAGGAAAAGATAATTAATGAAATTTAAAAATCTCGTTTTTGTCTTTCTTGTTGATATTTTTGTTGTATTCGCTTTTTTCCTATACTTGGTTAGGAGGGAGCAAAAAGTCTTCCGAGAAGTCGCTGAGAGGGATACACAAATTCGAACTATTCTTGTAAGGGAGATGTTTTTCAATATAATTCAGAGCGAAAAGGAAGTTGATGATTCGATGTTAAAAGTCATTGTGGATTCAACAAATCTTGATTACGTGGCTTTAGTGAGGCAAGGCAGGTTGGTAAACTGGGCGTCGAAATACGAGGGCTTTCTCCCCGTTGAAGACTTTGAAAATATAAAACCTGGAGCAAAAAGGGTAATCAAACTTCCAGATTATTCCATTTTAGAATACTCTTTTCCCGTAGACACTTTTATCGCCATTTGCGGCTTTTCCGATGAACCTTTTTCTAACTTGACCAGGTTAACAATTTACGGAATGGCTTTTTTAGTTCTTGGCCTTTTTGTTTTATTTGGGGTAACCGTTTTTTCTTTTTATCTTCTTACGCGCAAATTACAAGAAAAGGAGCTGGTTTTAGCGAAAGAACAGGAAAAGTCTAAGTACTTTAGAGAGCTTGCCGGTTTCTCGAGTCAAATTGCTCACGAAGTAAAGAATCCCCTTAATTCAATTAATATCGCTTTGCAGGTAGCCAAGCAAAAGGGTTTTACCGATGATATTGTGAAAATTATTGATGCGGAGATAGATAGGCTCAATTCAATTGTCCAACGCTTTTCTTCCCTTTCCAAAAAGTTAGAACCCCAGCTTAGGGATGTAGAGATGCCAGAGCTTATAGACGAGGTTGCTAAAGAAATGGCTCCATTTGCTCAATTTCATGGAATAAAAATTGAATTAGATCTGAAGGGATGCCAGCAAAAATTTAAAAGCGATCCATTGTTGCTGAAACAGGCCCTTATTAATATAATTAAAAATGCTATTGAAGCCTTTGAGGGAGTGGAAAGGGACGAGAAGGTAATAAAGATAACCTGTAATAAAGTTAGGAGGAGAATTATCATCTTGGTTGAGGACAATGGAATGGGTATGGATGAAGAGGTGGTAAAAAGGGCTTTTGATTTATTTTATACGACTAAAGCCCAGGGTATGGGATTAGGGTTGAATATGGTGCGGAGAATTATGGATTCCTTAGGTGGGGAAGTGAAGTTGCAGAGTATTAAAGGTGTGGGTACGAAAGTGGAGTTAACCTTTAACGATGTCTGAATATACTGTATTAATTGTCGAGGACGAAGAAAACGCACGAAAATTGCTGGTGGAATATTTGAACTCAAAGGGCTTTAAAGTCTTTGGTGTTGCGACAGGAGAGGAAGCAGTAAAGTATTCTAAGGAAAATTTCGTCGATTTTGCCCTTTTAGACATCAGACTTCCAGGAATCAGTGGTATCGACTTGGTTCAGAAAATAAAAGAAATCAATCCTCTTGTTAAGATTATAATGGTTACTGCTCTCAGTGATGTGGACACAGTGGTTCAGGCTATGTCGAGGGGGGCCTCAGATTACATAGTAAAACCTGTTAATCTTGAGGTACTTCTTTCAAAATTGGAAGCGATGAAGCCCGCTCATATAAAAGAGATAGAGATGAAGGCGATAAAAGATATTTCAAACTTTCACCTTCCGGAATTTGTCTATGCCTCAGAGAAAATGAAAGAGGTTCTCTACAATGTGGTCAGGGCAGCCAAGTCTAATGCCCCCTGTTTAATTGTAGGAGAGACAGGAACGGGAAAAACTGCCATTGCGAGAATAATACATACGTTGTCCTCGAGAAGGGATGGGCCTTTTATAGATGTTCATTTGCAGTCTATCCCCGAATCACTCGTTGAAAGTGAGCTTTTTGGCTACGAGAAGGGTGCATTCACAGGTGCTGACAGGAGTTATGAAGGGCTGATTTTAAGGGCTCATGGTGGCACCCTTTTTATTGATGAAATTGGTGAACTCAAGAGGGAGATGCAGGTGAAGTTGCTAAAGGTTATTGAAGATAAGATGGTAAGGCCAATTGGAGGGACACAGGTAAAGAAGGTTGATTTTCGCTTAATCACTGCTACCAACAGAGATATCAAGAAAGAGGTACAACAGGGTACTTTTCGAGAGGACCTATATTACAGGATCAACGTAATTGAAATTTTTGTTCCACCTTTGAGGGAGCGTAAAGAAGACATACCTGTCCTTTTAGATTATTTTCTAAGAAAATACAGTAAAATTGAGGGTAAAGAGATAACGGGTTTTTCACGGGAGGCGCTTAAGTACCTTTTAAAGTACGACTACCCCGGTAATGTAAGAGAATTGAGCAACATAGTTGAGCGCGCTTGCGTCATGGCAACAAAGAATGTGATTGAGGTAAAGGATTTGCCGGAGGAAGTCTTAAAGCGAGATAGTCCCTTAGAATTCTCTTTTTCCTATTCTCAGAAAAGTTTGCCGGAAATTGTGAGCGAAATCGAAAAGAAACTTATTTTAGAGGCTTTAAGAGAAGAAAATTTTGTAAAAACAAGAGCGGCGAAAAGGCTTGGCATTTCGGAACGGGTTTTAAGGTATAAAATGAAGATATACGGAATAGAAGATGGAAAGGGCGATTATTAAAGGAAATCCGATTCAGATGGCAAATCATCCTTGGGTTTACTCTGGAAATGTACTTTCATGTAGTGCACCAAAAGGTTCTTGTGTGGAGGTTTACACGAGAAAGGGTGTCTTCCTGGGTTCCGCCATTTACAATCCTGATTCCAATATCGCATTAAGATTTTATTCCCGCGAGAGGGAGGAACTCAATTATCTGCTGATTAAGGAAAAAATCATGTTGGCTGACAAAAAGCGAAAAAAATACTTTAGCAAGCCATATTACAGGGTCGTATTTAGCGAAAGTGATGGTCTACCTGGCCTTATCGTTGACAGGTATGGAGAGGGTTTTGTCTTTCAGATTAACTCTTACGGTATGGAAATAAGGCGTGAAGATATTGTGAAGGCTATCTTTGACGCCTTTTCGCCAGTTTTCATCGTTGAGAAGAGTGAAGGACATGCGAGAAAGGTAGAGGGGTTAAAAGAACGAACAGAAGTTGCACTAAATAGCTCTTCATATAATCTTTCCAGAATTATAGTGGAAGAAGATGGCCTCAAATTCTATGTCGACCTTATAAATGGTCAGAAGACTGGTTTTTTCTACGATCAAAGGCGTAATCGCTCTATAATTGAAGATCATTTGAGGGGTAGTTACGTTCTGGACCTCTTTTCTTATACTGGTGCCTTCTCTTTGAGGGCTTTAAGAAAAGGTAAGAAGGTTTTTGCGATAGATATTTCAGAGGAGTCCATCGCTTTATTAAAAGAAAATGTTAAACTAAATGGTCTCCCTGAGGAGAATTTAATCTGTGAAGTAAAGGACGCTTTCGAATTTCACAAAGAGATCGCTTCATTAAGGATGAAGTTTGACTTTGTTATAGTGGACCCTCCATCTGTTGTGAGGCGTGCATCGGACCTTGATGATGCTTTAAAATCATATGTAGCTCTGTTAAATGGGGTTTTTAACATGTTGGAAAAAGGTGGTATGGTAGCGGTCTTTTCATGTAGTAATCATATTAAGTGGGAACATTTGTATTCGGTACTCCAGAGGAGTACTGGTGTAGCTCGCAGGAGTTTCAGGATGGTTAAGTTTTTAAATCAGGATTTTAGGGATCACGTTGTCCCTGTTAATTTCCCAGAGGCAGAATATTTAAGAGGTTTTCTTTTAGAGGAGGATGTATAGATGGCGAATTACATTTTTATGTTTCCTGGACAGGGTTCACAATATGTGGGCATGATGCAAGATATTTACAACAAGTACGATAGGGTGAAATATCTATTGAGGGAAGTGGAAGACATTCTCGGGTTTCCTTTGGGTTATACGATGTTCAATGGACCTGATGAGGTACTTACCAGGACTTTATACACCCAGCCCGCCATATTCATCCACAGTGCAGCTATAGTTTACATTCTCAGGGATAGTGGAATTGAACCTTTTGTTACGATGGGACACAGTCTCGGAGAGATAACAGCTCTTTTCTCAGCAGGTGCTCTTACTTTCAGTGACGCAGCAAAGGTTGTTGCAAAGCGAGCTGAACTTATGGACAGAGTGTATGATCGAGGTGGCATGTCCGCTATAATCGGCCTTGAATTTGAAAAAATTAAGGAGATAATAGAGGGATTTAAAAACAGAGTGGTGATTGCTAATATCAATTCTCCTTCTCAGATTGTAATATCGGGTTTCATAGATGACCTCGAAATTGCAGAAGAGAAGCTAAAAGAAGCAGGCGCAAAAAAGGTGATAAGGTTGAAGGTTTCCAATGCTTTCCATTCCCCCTTAATGGAACCTGCACGGAAAGAGTTTGAAGGGTTTTTGAGAGATATAAAGTTTGAAGCTCCCAAGGTACCTGTGATTCCTAACGTTGAACCTGGCTTAGAGTCAAATCCTCTTATGTTAAAAGAACTGTTAGTAAGACAGCTTTGTGGTACTGTGAGATGGGTCGAGTCTCTTAAAGTGGCAAGTCGTGTTAAGAATGCACATTTTGTAGAGATTGGTCCAAAACGGGTTTTGGGGCGCCTTCTTAGAGAAACCCTTGGAGAAGTACCATACACCTCAATTGATACCTATGAAGAACTGGTAGAGTTTCTAAACCAAGTTAAGTCTTGAAAGTACTGAGGATTTGTTTTATACTAATAAACTCAAAAACCTAAGGAGGAAGTATGAGAAATTACGAGATGGTTGTGATTTTAGATACGGCGCTTCCTGATGTAGATAGGGATTCGCTTATTGGTAAACTAAAGAACATAATTGAGAAGAAAGGCAAAGTCCAGGCGATGGAAGTCTGGGGAAAACGTGAACTCGCTTATGAGATTAACCATAGAAAAGAAGGATATTACGTGATATTTAATTTTGAGGCACCACCGGAGACAATTAATGAGTTGAAGCAGGAAATAAGAATGAATAAGTCTTACCTAAGAGAGCTTATCGTCAGGAAATAATGGCAGAGCTCAAATTTCCCAGCATTAACTTTGTTATCCTTTCTGGTCGCCTTGTAGAGGATGGAGTGGTAAGATATACCCCTCAAGGTATAGCCGTTTGTACTGTTCGCTTTGCAAGTGATAGAAATTTTAGAAATGCACAGGGGCAGTGGGTTAAAGAACCCCTCTTTATCAATCTTGTTTTATTCAGGCAAATAGCGGAAAGAAGTGCAGGGAGGTTAAGAAAGGGTACACCTTTAATTGTTGAGGGTACCTTGAGATCAAGGACCTACGAAACGAGGGAGGGGCAGAGGAGAACGGTTTACGAGATTGTAGTTAGAAGACTTCACATCCTTGAGAAGGTAGAGGAAGAAGCCGTTTATCTTCCCGAGGAGGAAGAGGTTTTAGAAGAGTCGGCTTTACCCGATGACTTTCCGGCAATAGAGCCGGAAGAAGAAGAGCCGGAGGATTTGCCATTTTAATTAACATTAAAAAGGGAGGTTTATAAATGGGCAAAAAGGTGAGGATTAGGGAGGCTACCTGTGAATTTTGCAAGGACGGAGTCAGAGAAATAGATTACAAGAACGTTGATGTTTTATCAAAATATATATCAAAGAAAGGAAAAATTTTGCCCCGTAAAACAACGGGAACCTGTGCCTTCCATCAGAGAAAGCTGGCCAAGGCTATAAAGAGGGCAAGGATTATCGCTCTCCTGCCATTTGTTGAAAGCTATTATCTTTCATGAAAGTTTATTTACTTAGGGATGTACCTAAGGTTGGGAAGGCGGGTGAAATAGTTGATGTAAGTGATGGTTTTGCGAGGAATTACCTCATAAAGAACGGTTTGGCTGAAATTGTTACAGAATCACTGATTAAGAGACTGGAAAGTGAGAAAAGACTTTTAAAATCTAAGAGAGAGCATCAGAAGAGTAAAGCTGAAGAATTAAAAAAGAGAATAGAAAGCATTCCAGAGTTAGTCTTTGAGAAGGCATCTTCCAAAGAAGGAAAAATTTTTGGTTCTGTGAGCAGTATTGAAATAATGGAAGAACTCAAGAAGCGCGGAATTCATGTCGAAAAGCAGATGATTTATATGGAGCACATTAAAGAGATCGGGATTCACAACGTCAAAATCAAATTATACCCGGGTGTAGAGGCAAATTTAAAGATTAAAGTAGTACCTAAGGAAATTGCAGCTCATTGAATTAATTGTTCTCAGGATACAATTCCCAGATGGTGCTGAGGAGAACCCGATTATCTATTTAAAAGAGAAAGAGGGCGAAAGAATTCTTCCCATTATGATTGGCCTTAATGAGGCACAATCCATTAATATGGCACTGAATAACTTTAAAACTCCGAGGCCCCTCACTCATGATCTGATTGTGAATCTCTTTGAAGCTCTTGGTTTGAAATTGGAAAGAGTTGTGATAAATGATTTGAGAGAGAATACTTACTTCGCAAGGCTTATTCTCTTTGATGAGGAGCGCAAAACGGTGTATAGCATTGACGCAAGACCTTCTGACTCTATCGCTATTGCCCTGCGATTTAATGCCCCAATTTTTGTTTCTGAATATGTACTGAAAAAGGCGTTATCCCTTGAAGGAAGTTGATAAAAATCCCCTCAGAGTAACTTTTGCTGGTATTGATTTTGAATCCCCTTTTTTGCCTGCTTCCGGGACCTTTGGGTATGGATCTGAACCAGGGTCTTTTAAAGCAATCCGTTGTTTTGGTGGGCTTATTACCAAAGGACTTTCTTTTAAGAAAAGGGAGGGGAATCTTCCACCGAGAATAAAGGAAACGCCTTGTGGACTTATAAACTCTATCGGTCTTGAAAACCCCGGGGTTGAAGAATTTATAAGTTTGGTGCTACCCGAGATGATCTCTTTTGGAAAGCCTATTATAGTAAACCTGGCAGGGCATGATGAAGAAGATTTTCTTCTCATGATCGAAAAGTTAAATCCCTTTAAGGAAATTGTTGCCTATGAAATCAATATCTCCTGCCCAAATGTCTCAAAAGGTGGATTGGAATTTTTCCGGGATAAAAAAGCTCTGAAAATCTTACTCAGAGAAATTGCTGTAAGCTCTGATAAAGTTAACATAGTTAAGATCCCTCCCGATATTTTCAACTTTGACGAAATTATTGACTTGCTACTATCCGAGGGGTTTGTAAATGTGACTGTCGCTAACACTTATCCCGCAATGGTGGTTGACATTGAAAAAATGGATTTTTATTTTGAGAGAAAATCGGGCGGGCTTTCTGGACCTGCTATTTTTCCGTTGACTTTGAGGCTGGTTTATGCGATTGCAAGTAAATATCCAGAATTAAACATAATAGCCTCAGGAGGGGTAGTCAGTTACATTGAAGCTGTCCAGTATTTCCTTGTGGGTGCAAAACTGGTGCAAATTGGGTCGGGGAACTTTATAGATCCCAACATTGTGTGTCAGATAAAGTTAGATCTGGAGAATTTTCTTGTTTCAAAAGGACTTTGTTCCCTAAATGAAATAATCGGGAAGCTTCTAAAAAGTTTATGAATGTTCAATAGTATGTGTTTTTTTCTGGAACCAAACAAAAAGTTTTGGCTTTTACTTTACAGGTTATTTGTTTTGGTTTAAAATTTTTGTAAAGATGGGAGTAATAAATGGAAGGCAGGGTTTTAGTAGTTGACCCCGATGCAAATTTAAGAAGCGAAGTAGAGGATACCCTTAGTGATTTAGGTTTGACGGTCTATACAGCGGGCTCATACGACGAAGCCCAGAACTATTTGAGTTTTTACAAAATAGAACACATGATCATGGACCTTATATTGCCAGACAGGAACGGCATTGACCTTTTGATCTATGCAAAGCAGTTAAACCCTTCCATTAAGGTTTACGTGTATACAGATGTAAAGGGCGCTACCATTGAGCGATCGGTGTTGAAGAAGGGTGCAGATGCTTTCATAATCAAGACAGGCAATTTCAGAGAGGATTTCAAAACCATATTCTTTTCTCCCCCTAAGGAGGAGAAAAAGGAACCAGTTGAAACCGTTGAAGGGTTTAAAGGCACAGTCGCTGGTGTTGACATTATAGACATGGTTCAGGCTTTTGCACTAATGGGCAAATCTGTTATCCTCAGTTGCAGAGATTTGAAGACCAAAAAAGAAGGGGTGATCGTTTTCAAAAATGGCGAGATTGTAGATGCGAAAACAGGTTCGAAAAGGGGAGAAGAAGCACTCTATGATATTTTGAGCTGGAAGGATGGGGTGTTTGAAACGCAAAAATATGTGGAAGAACCCGAAAGAACGATTAATGCGCCAGTGGACTTATTGCTTTTAAACTTTGCTCGCCTTAAAGATGAGGCTGCTGAGGAAGGAGCCAGGGGTTCAACCTTAAGCCTTAATGATATTGTAAGATTTTTTCACGCTGAAATCCCGGGTTTTATAGCTGGTATGATTTTTGATTATGAGGAAGCAACTCCTATTGCTTTTGATACGATTCTTCAGGGAAGAACCTTTCAGGCTTCTGCCACTTTGTACGGTGCCATACTTAAGGCTGCTCAAGAGGCTATGGAGATAGTTACTGAGGGAAAAGAAAAGCGCGATGAACTAACAGAGATTATTATCACTGATAAAAATGATCACGTCGTGCTTTTCCCTTTACCGGTTGACAATTTTGCAATTTTTATTCTCGTAGCGAGAGATACACCGGTTCAGGAAGTTCGTGCCGTTGTTTTGAAATATATACCCGATGTCATAAGGTTGCTTAAAGAGGAAAGACTTTCCTAAAGTGAGACTGTCTTTCGATCCGAAACTCGTTGAGCTCCTCAAGAAGAAGAACATATCCTTAGAAACAATTCTCGAAGGTTACCTTCGTGGTAGACACAGAAGCCCTTTCTACGGACATACCCTGGAATTTAAGGACCTCAGGCCCTACGAGAAGGGCGATGATTTGAAGTTTATCGACTGGAGGTTATACGGAAGAAGTGAAAGGTTTTTTGTAAAAAAATATGAAGAGGAGACCAATGTTAGGGTTTATATTGCTCTTGATATTTCAAGCTCCATGTCTCTTTATGGCAAAGGCAATGTAGCACGGAGTGTGGCAGCGGCCATTGCCGTTTTGTCTTACTATTCAAGAGATGCTTTCGGCCTTTATCTTTTTAATGAGGTGGAGGTCTTTTTTTTGCCTCCATCTTCGACTTACAAAAATCTCTTCCTTTTTCTTGAGAGCCTTGATGAATATAAAGATTTTGGAAAGACCGATTTTTCAAAAGCTATGCAGGGTCTTGATGAAAGGATAAAGAAGAGGAGTTTGATAGTACTGATTTCTGATTTTTTAAGTGAGATAGAGGGTATTAAAAAATTTGTTAGGTTCTTCAAAAGTAAGGGATATGAGGTGTTGCCCCTTGTGGTTTCATCCCTTAGGGAAAGAAGTTTGTTTATGCAGGAGATGAGATTAAAGGACGTTGAGACAGGTGACGAATTAAACCTCAGTAGAAATGACAACATCAGATATGGAGAAATGATAGACCAGCATTATAAAGAGCTTAAAGTTACTTTCAAGAACTCCGGTATTCGCTTTTTTGAGTTTCAAACAGAAATGGATTTCACGACTCAACTCAGGGGCTTTCTGGAAATATGAACTTTTTGAACTTGCCAATACTTTATTTTCTTCCCCTTGCTTTTCTACCTCTGCTTGCTCTTTTCATTAAAAGGCATAGTGGAAGGATTAAACTTGTTTCTTGGCTTATATTGCTGAGGGATAGAGAAATAGCTAAGAAAAGGAGGTTTCTTAGAAACCTTATTATTATTTTGAGATGTCTTATTCTTGTCCTTTTAATCATTTTTCTGGCAAGACCTGTACCAGCTAAGTATTACTTTAAAAAAATCTTTTTTGAGACGGGGATCTATTCACAAGAAGTGGAAAAAAGAAACCAGAAAAATTTAAAACCTCTTGTGAGCTACTACGGAAAAAGAGTGGAAACCTTTTGTGACCCTTTGGACCTTGATAAGGATTTAAGGGGAGAATTTTATATAGTTTCTGACTTTTCTGATCCTCTTTTAATACAGCGATTCTCCAGTGGATTTTACTATGATACCCTTTCAATACAGAATGCCGGCATCCATTCATTGGATTTTGATCCCGTGAGCAAAAGTTACTATCTCAAAATTTCTAACTACAGCTTCCAAGACACGAATCTTAAGCTCGTGGTTTTTAAAAATTCGAAAAGGGTTTTTGAAAGTGACATTACTCTCCCATTAGGTAAGACTATTATATGGAAGCAAGATGTTACTGAAGAAGGGGATTTCAAGGTTTGCCTTAAAGTAGAAGATGATATCCCAACAGATAATTGCATTGAGCTCTCTGCTCCCAAGGGTCTAAGATATTATCTTGCGGTAAAAAATGTCTACGTTGAAAAGTTTATGAAAATTGTAGGCAACGAAGCCGGTACGGACAGTGCAGATGTTATTATATCCTTTAATCGAATCGTGAAGCCTGGGAAGAGGACTAAGCAGGTAATTATCTTCTTTGACAAGCCGCTGGAACAAATAAAATCGATAGCGGGAACAGACTTTAAGAAGTTTGGGCCGGTAAAAGTATCAGGTTGGTATTTTGGAAATGTTTTCATATTCGACACTTTGAAAAGTTTCACAGACACCAAAAGTTTTCTGGAGTCTACAAGCAGAAGAGTAAAGATGGATGGTATCCTCTATGAGTTTATTGGTTTTATTCCTGACATTGACAAAAATGAGGCGGTTTACTGTCCCGATTTCTGGGTTTATTTTTTGCAACTTTTGAGAACCACTCCTGCGGCCATTTATACCTCAGATAGGGATAAGGCGGGAAAAATTCTCAATGACACCTTGTATTTGCAGGATACCCTCCAAACCCAAACTGGCAGTCCATATATAGGCGGCCTTCATTCGTTCCATTTACCTTTGAAAAAGTTGATTAAAAATATTAATCTTATAAGGTATTCTATTCTTAGCCTTTTAATCGGGCTCATATTTTTGGAGTTCTATCTTACTTACAGATATTTCGCCGAATGAATCTATTTTTTGGATAGCAGGAATTTTCTTATAAACTCATCAATTTCCCCGTTTAATACCGCCTCCGCGTTGGTCTCTTCATACCCGGTTCTGTGGTCTTTAACCAACTTATATGGATGTAAAATGTAAGAACGAATTTGTCTTCCCCATGCGATTTCGGATTTTTCCTTTTCAATATCGCTAAGTTTTTCTTTTTCTTTTTCTTTGTAATACTGGTAAAGTCTTGCCCTTAAAATTCTCAAGGCGGTTAACTTATTTTGGTATTGGGACCTTTCCGACTGACATGCAACTACAATCCCCGTTGGTATATGGGTTATCCTTACTGCAGTTTCATTTTTTTGCATGTGCTGTCCGCCGGGGCCAGAGGACCTAAAGGTCTCTATTTTCAGGTCTTCCTCCGAGATGTTAACTTCTACATCTTCCTGCTCTGGGTAAACGAAGACAGAGGCAAAGGATGTGTGCCTTCTCCGTGATGCGTCAAAGGGAGAAATTCGGACTAGCCTATGGACTCCCCTTTCTGCCTTCAACAGGCCGTATGCATAATCACCTTCAACAAGTATAGTTGCGTCTTTAATTCCTGCTTCTTCACCAGGCTGAAAGTCTACGATTTTATATTTAAACTTTTTTCTTTCAAAAAATCTCAAATACATTCTGAGCAACATTTCAGCCCAGTCTTGGGACTCCGTTCCACCGGCTCCTGGATGGATCGTCATAATAGCATTCTTTCTGTCTTCCGGTGATTTCAAAATGGTTTTAATCTCCAGATCTTCAATCTCCCCAAGAATTAGCTTCTTCTCTTTTTCAAATTCTTGAAAGAATTCGGGATCATCATCTTTGAGAGGTTCAAGTTCCGCTAAATACTCAAATTTTTTTTCTATTTCTTCAACTTCTTCCAGCTGTTTTTTATACGAAGAAAGTTCCTGCAAAATGGCCTGTGCCCTTTCCGGATTCGCCCAAAAATCAGTATTTTCTTGCATTTTCTCGATTTCCATTACCCGCTTTATTATCCCGGGAACATCAAGATACCTCTTTACGTCCTCAAATCTTCCGTGTAGTTCTTCGAGAGCTGGGTCTTTAAACATAGTGCTTTAATTATAAAGCCTGAATTTCCTACACTTTAATAATTGCGTTATAATAATATTACAATGAAGTTTGAAAAAAAATTGGGTAAGTTTGAACTCTTGATTTCCGCCTATTCTTCTAAAAGTGAAATAACCCTTTTTTACGATAGGACTATAGTAAGGGAGGCTATCGTTTACGGTGAATTAAAAGAAGACGATGTGAAGTTGAAGGCCACTGGATATGACCTTCCACTCCTTGTAAATTTTGAGGAAGAAATTATTATCTCACCGAATTTTCGCGAAATACTCTTTGTACCTATTCCACCATCGGTAGAGGTTATAATAAAACAAGGACCCGTTTATCTAAATTTCCACGTGAGTCCCGAACCCCTTAAAAAGGGTTATAAGGCCCATTACTTCCCAGAGGATGACTTTTATTATTCGATCACTGTAACCCCGGACTTTTCTCCTTTTAATGATTACTACTACTATGTTCCTCTCCGATTGAGGAGCCAGGAAAAGAAAATAGTCGCGCTAAAAAGTCTTCCCCTCGAGGCTTATCAGCTCGACTGGTATATTCACAAAAGCCTTATAATTTCAGAAATTGTTGAATGTGTCGAAAAGGGTAGTGAGCTTACCCTTTATTTTACTGCTAAGCCTTTTTACGAGGACAGTATGAATGTAGGGGCGGGAGAAGAAAACGCACAACTTCTCGGACGTAAAAGACAACCTAAGAAAGAGTTTGAGATGTTGAGCTGGAAACATTAGTATGCCGTGGCGGACCATAATAATACTCTTGCTTTTACTGCTTTACATTCTCTTCTGGTTTCTTGTTGAGCCAGTTTTTATATCGAAGAGGCCAGTTTTAAAGCAATTTCGTTTCCATTTTGATTTATTTGTTACCTTAGTGTTTTTTTCTGCAGTTTTATTGGTTGTGGGACTCCCCGTATGGGTTGTAATAATTCTTTTTGGAATTGTTGTCTCTTCTCAGGTCATTGGCATCTCTTATTTAACAAAAGAGAAGGAAGAGATTGAACAATATCGCCTTGAACTCAAAGAAAGGGATCTCGTTGAATGGAATGGAGAGATTTACGAGGTAAGGAATCTGGATAAGAAGTTTGTCAGAGCGGTTTCTGAAAAAGGCGAGATTTATATCCCCTTCGAACTACTTTACAAGCAGGGTTTTAAAAAGTTAAGGAAGGTGTTACCGAGGCAGGTTGTTTTTTCTGTTTACTTCCCTGTTGAACTGTACCTGCAGTTTGTAAGGAAATTGGAAGATTTTTTGAAAAATTCTACCTATGTATTGGTTTCTCCCAGCTTCAGTGTGGAGTTCGTTTCCTTAGCAATTAATGAGGTGGAAGTTAAGATTACTTTTTACACAGAGAATTTGGCTTCTGAGAATCAATTCTGGGAGGAGTTTTTATCTTTTATCGAAAAAGAGAGACTTAGCGTTAATCGGGTTTTAAAGCATGGGGAAGATAAGACTTACTGGTGGTGAAAATAAGAGGCAGAGCCTGAGAATACCCAAGGGGATTAGGCCAACGAGGGCTATAGTAAAGCGGTCTATGTTCGATACCTTGAGGGATTTTGTAGTGAATGCTGACGTGCTTGAAATTTTTGCTGGGTCGGGGGCAGTTGGATTTGAAGCCCTTTCTCGCGGTGCCAGTTCCTGTGTTTTCATCGAAAAATCGAGGGAGGGGATGCTAACGATTATCGAAAATGCAAAAAAACTTGGAGTTTTAGATAGAATAAGAGTAATAAAAGCTGATTTTGTTCGGGGGTTGAATGACCTAATAAGGGAGCAGAAAAAGTTTGACCTTATCTTTGCGGACCCCCCTTACGATTTTTTGAACCACGATGAACTTTTTAAAAGGATAGTTTCCCTTCTTAAATCTGGCGGTCTTTATTTGGTTGAGGTCAGGAATAAAACTCAATTACCTGAAATTTGGGAAAACCTTTCAAAAGTTAAGGAGGTTAACTTTGGACAGACAAAAGTTGTATACTACCGCATGTTATCCGGGGACCTTTGACCCCATAACCCTTGGGCATGTGGATATAATACAAAGGGCTTCACGTCTTTTTGAGAGGGTTGTTGTAGTAGTTGCAAATCCAGTACACAAAAAGTCTCTATTCACTCTCGAAGAAAGGGTCAAAATGGTAGAGGAGAGCGTTGTATCAATTCCAAACGTCGAGGTTAGAACCCTTGAGTCAAGATTGCTAATGGATTTTTGTCGTGATAATGGTATAGGTATAGTTATAAGAGGTATGAGGGCAGTTTCCGATTTTGAATACGAGTTTAAAATGGCTTGGATGAATAGGAGATTGTTCCCTGAAATTGAGGTTGTCTTCTTGCTACCTTCGGAAGAATATACCTATCTTTCATCAACCCTCGTCAAAGAGATAGCCAGTCTCGGGGGTGACATTTCCTCTTTGGTACCAGAACCGGTTCTTAAGCATTCCCAATTGATAAAGGACAGAATCTATAGGTCCGGATTGGGTGAGGAACAAGAGCGTTCGCTATGAGCCTGGAATTTCTTTTATTGGGTTTACCAGAGGAGATTAGAAGGGCAGAATCCTCAGGTAATATAAGTTTGGCTCAAGAGCTCATTGCTAACTGGCTCTTAAAAGATATTCCAGAATTACATAAAAAGAGGCTTGAGTTTGAAAAATTGAGACTTGAGAGGCTCCGCCTTTATTATCCCTTCCCTTACGATGTGGCACTTCAAGAAGGCAAGAATTTAATCGCAAATTTCACTGAAGAGGAATTCAAGACTTTTATTGAAAAAGGGGTGATCGACTTTATTGAAATAGATGGGGTAAAGTTTTTTGAAAAGAGGTTTGCGTACAATTTGGGATTTAGATTTCCTGAAATAAAGAGCCGTATGAAGGAAAGTGAAGAACAGAAGAAGAAACGAGAGATTTTAGAGGGCAGAATAAAAGCATTGATGGAAGGAGATAATCCTAAAAAGTGGAAGGTAAGGGCGAAGATAACTTACAAGGTTAAGGAGCCGAAGGGCAAGAGAGTTAGGGTTTGGCTCCCTGTTCCAAAGGAGTCTTACTTTCAGCGGGAAGTAAAAGTTTTGGAATTTAGCCACTCTAATGCCGCCATTACTCCCGAAAATAGCCTTCAAAGAACAATCTTTTTTGAGGGTAGAGACACTGAGGAATTTTTTGTATCTTTCGAATATATTACAGAAGAGGTTTGGAACCAGAGGCTTTTCGAGAATACCCTTTTGGGTTTTAAAGACTTACACTCCTCACATAAAACGGTAGACATTTCTGACTTTCTTGAAGAGAAACCACCTCACATTATCTTTACGCCTCTCCTGAGACACCTCCTTGACATGATCCTTGAAGGTACGGAGAGTGTGATTGAAAAGGCCTTCGCTATATATGATTTTGTGACTTCAAGGGTACGTTACTCTTATGTTAAGCCCTATATTTACTATGATAATATTCCTCAGTTTGTTGCGGAGAACTTGGTTGGGGATTGCGGGTTTCAAGCCCTTCTTTTCATTACTCTCTGTCGTATAGCAGGAATTCCAGCTCATTGGCAATCGGGTTGGTATATAACGCCCTACGAAGCTTCTCCTCATGATTGGGCAGTTATTTACCTGCCCGAGTTTGGTTTTGTCCCCGTAGATTTATCCTTCGGTGGAAAAGACAAAGGAGATAGAAAGAGGAAGGCATTCTATTTTGGAAACCTTGATGGCTTCAGGATGGTGGCTAATGATGAATTTCAGGAAGATTTTCATCCTCCTACCAAATTTGTAAGGGAAGACCCTTACGATAATCAGGTGGGAGAAGCGGAATATGAGGATGAGAAGGCTTTTGGAGAGCACAAAATAGAAGTTTTAGGTTTTGAGGAGGTTTAGATATGGCGAAAATAACAAAAATTACATTGGAGAAAAAAATTTACGAGTATGATAAGCCCTTTCATATAACGGGAAGTGTTTCAACTGCTTCTACCAATATTGAGATTGTAGTGGAGACCGAAGAAGGAATAAAGGGTTATGGAGAGGCTTCACCATCTTTCAGAGTTAATGGCGAAAAACCGGAGGCTCTGCTGGCTATGGAATCCTTTGTTAGTGAAAATTTGAGGTTCATAGATACGGACAGATGGAGGGAGATTTTTGATTTTACGGACAAATTGATCGCGACCCCGAGTCTGAAGGCAGCGATCCAGTGGGCTGTGATCTCAATTTTCTGCACCGAACACGGTATATCACCCTTTGAGTTTTTTGGTGGTCTAAAAAGGGAAATTGAAACAGACAAGACTGTGGGTATAGATACCCTTGAAAATCGGGTTAAAGAAGCGGAGGCCATATTCTCAGAAGGCTTTAGGGTTATAAAGATAAAGGTTGGTGAAAATTTAGAGGAAGATATTGAAGCAGTTTTGAGAATAAGAGAAAAGACGCGGGGAGCAACTTACATCATTGATGCCAATATGGGATATACCCCCAAGCAGGCTATTGATTTTGCGAATATACTATATCGCGAAGGGGTAGATGTAGCGGTCTTCGAACAACCCGTACATTATCAGGATCTTGATGGACTTAAGTTTGTACGGTTCCGTTCTCCTTTCCCGGTAGCGGCTGATGAATCCGCAAGAACTAAGTTTGATGTTTACAGGTTGCTGAAAAACGATGTGGTGGATTATGTTAATATAAAGCTTATGAAGTCGGGAATTTCTGACGCAATGGCAATTATAGAGATGGCGAGAAGTAGTGGGTTGAGATTAATGATCGGCTGTATGGGCGAGTCCAGCCTGGGAATAAATCAAAGTGTGATGTTTGCACTTGGAACAGGGGCTTTTGATTTTCACGATCTTGATTCTCATCTTTTGATAAAAGAGGAAACCTTCCGTGGTAATTTCCGGCAGGCAGGGCCGAAGATAACTCTTCTTTAATTTTGCACATTTTTTGTGCAAGTTGTTTCTCCTTTGACTAATATTTGTTCAAAAAGGGTATAGATTTTTGGCACACTTTTTGCACCTTCACTTATAAAGGAGGTGCAAAATGAAGCTCAGGTCAAATCTAAAATCTGTTTTAAAGTTAGCTTTAGCTTTATCTTTTCTTGTTATTTCCTGTCAAAGTATTGATACGACACCACCTGCTGCGCCCACCGGCCTTACCAGTGTGACGGGCGATAGAGCAGTCTATTTATACTGGAATCCAAACACAGAAAAAGACCTTGCAGGCTACAGAGTTTACAGGAATACATCCCCGTCGGGTTATTTCAAGATGATTGCAGAAGTGAAAGAAAATTTTTATGTTGATAGAGATGTGGAAAACGGTATAACTTATTTTTATGCTGTGAGTGCCTTCGATTCTGCTGGAAATGAAAGTGAACTTTCAGAAGAAGATTGTTTTGATACTCCGCGTCCAGAAGGGTACAACATGAAGATATATGAAAAGGACTATCTTGCAGCTTTTTCTGGATACTCCTTTAAGAACTACACCCCTACTGCATATGACTCCCCTAACGCCGATTTTTACTTTGATGTCGTAAATGACACCGGATATATTGTAACCACAAGGGGAACCTTGATTCAGGACATGGGGGCATATAACATGGATGACATTTCTTACGCCCCTTTGACAGGATGGGATTCTGATGGTGTGGTAGAGGCCATTTCTGGTCATGTTTATGTTGTATGGACAAGGGACAATCACTTCGCAAAGTTTCGAATTAAGGTTTTGGATAATACCTTTATGGTTTTTGATTGGGCGTATCAGGTGGCCGAGGGTAATAGGGAATTGGTAAGGAAAAATTTAACGGGAAGCTGGGAGGTTTATCATGATTAAGTTTTTAATGCTGCTCAGTTTAATGTATTCGGGCTCTGAGTTCGCCCGGGTGGGTGACCTCAGAGGTGAGGCAAAAATCTGGAGGTATGGAGAGGAAGGGAGTGAATGGTTAACTATTAACAACATTATTGGTGAAGGCGATGAGCTTCTTACTTATGATGATTCTTACCTCGAGATAGAGTTCAGTGATGGTTCCGTTCTAACTCTGAGCAGCAATACCAGTGTTTACTTTGACCGTATAGAGGAAGATAGGACTTATTTTACATTGAATAGAGGCGTGGTTAGAATGTATGCGCGTGACAGAGTCTTTGGAGTGTTTGCTGGTGAAAGAGCAGTTTATGTGGAAGAAGGCTCTATTGTGCGAATAGAAGTGGATGATGATTACTTCTTAGCAAGAGTTTACAAAGGCGTAGCCGAGGTAGATAAAAGAAAGGTTTACGCAGGTTTTGAAATAGTAGTAGACAGAGGCAGATTTTACTCAGGGAAAGCCCGTGAGTATGACAGGTTTGACAGATGGGCAGAGAAAAGAGAACGGAATTACTATGTGATACAAAGGGTTGAATATGTGCCTATCCCTTGCTATATTGGGTTTTATCATTTTAGCAGGCACGGGAGGTGGGTTTACCTTAGGCCTTACGGATGGGTATGGGTGCCAAGGGTACCAAGGGAGTGGAGACCGTATTATTATGGCCATTGGGTTTACAGGCCGGGCCTTGGCTGGGTCTGGGTTTCCTACGAACCTTGGGGCTGGATTCCTTACCGGTATGGTCGGTGGACTTTCGTAGTGGGTTACGGCTGGATATGGATTCCGGGTGAGACCTTTGCGGGCGCTTGGGTGGAGTGGTACTATGGGCCCGATTGGGTAGGTTGGGCACCAATTGATTATTACGGGAGACCAATTGTCGTAGTGAACAACATTACAATTGTAAATATTGTAAGCAAGGAAGACTTTCACAAACCAGTTTACCGTTACAAACCTCCAAAGGCAGGGGTCTACAAGGAGGTTTATAAGCCTTATAAGGCTGTTGAAGTTAAGGAAATCTATAAATACAAGACCACAGAACCGGAAAAGCCAGTTTATTTTAGGAGGGGAGAAGGTTTAAAGAAAGACCAGAAGCCAGAAATTGGAAATAAAGACGAACTTTTGAAGGATAAGAGGCTTGAAAAAAAGGATGACAAAGATGGAGAATTTTATCCAGAAAGACCCGTTGTGGAGAAGAAATTCGATACCAATTTGAAGAAAGAGCGCGTGCAAAAAGAGGTAGAGGCCAGGGATAAAAAGAGTGTGATGCCGAAAAACGAAGAAAAAACCATAAAAAGGGAATCGGAAACAGGCATTTTACCTGAAAGGCCAAATAAAAAAGCAGAGGATAAAGGGGTAGAAAGGGAAGTTTTTCCTGAAAGGCCTTCTTATAAGGAAAGCAAATCTAAACTTTTAGAAAGGGAAAAAAGTGACGTCCTAAGAAAGCAGGAACCAGTTTATAAGGAAAAAAATACCTACGAGAGGAGAGTTACTGATGAAAGAGGACGGGCTCCATCTTTTACGGGAGAAGAATTTTCAAAAGAAGAGCGTTCTGAAAGGAGAGAGTGGAAGACCTTTGAAAGGGAGGATAAAGTTAAGGAAAAGGTGAAGGGCGGAGCAAAGGTTCCTGAAACTAAAGTGCCGAATTTAGTGGAAAAGTCACCTCAAAATAAGCCACAGGTTAAAAAGAGAGTTGAAAAGAAATCTCAGGAGGTTGATAATAATAAAAACACCACAAGCGAGGTGGAGAAATGAGATACTTTTGGGTTTTAGTATTGATTATCTTTGCTTCTGATTTTGCCTACGGGGGAGGAGGGGATACAATCCCCTCTCCTCCTTCAAGGGCTAAAAAGGCTGAAGTTAAGGCGGAAAAGAAAAAATTTAAGGACGAGAATAAGGACGGGTTTAACGATCTCAGAGATAAAGGCTCTTATGAAAAGTTTTTAAAAGAGGCACTGAAGGAGAGAAAAGGTAAGAAGTGAGGCGCTTAACTTTTGCTTTTTTGGCTTTTTTCATTATGTCGTGCGGGTACAAGGCACCTCCGCCGGGTAAACCAGATGTTAATCCGCCTCAAATTCGAATAACTTTCCCTCAGGAAGGGGATTCCCTTTATGCAGATACTACAGTTAACTTTTTGATAAATGACGAATCTGCCATTAAAAAGGTTGCTTTACTGGTAAATGAGAAAGTAGTGAGTGTGGACTCTGTTCCTCCCTTTTCCCTGGAAATAAAATTGGAAACAATTCAAGATTCTGTCGCAACAGTTAAGGTGAGAGCCACTGATCTTTGGGACAATACGGGCGAGTCCAGACCTGTAAAGATTTTTCGACCTTTAGTGGAGGAAAACGAAAATTAAAATTGCAAGTGTAATGGTATAGATTCCAAAGAGGTATATTTTCCTCATTTGCACGATTTTTCTTAAAATAAAAAGACTCACAAGGCTTGTAAAGAAAGAAGAGAAGAAGGGAATGATCAAGCTATTTAAGTCGGTGACTGCAAATTCCTTTAAATTTAAAAGTACTGCGCCTCCAATAGCAGGAATGGAAAGAAGAAAGGAGAAGGAGAAGGCTGTTTGTGGAGCAATTCCAAGAAGAAGAGCAGTACTAACGGTGCTTCCTGAACGGGAAACGCCTGGCAGGATCGCAATGGCCTGTGCAATGCCGATGATAAAGGCAGTTAAAGGTGTAATTCTCTGAGTTTCATAACGCTTTCTGAAAAGAGTGGAAAGCAAAATAACACTGTTCAGGATAAAGAAGTATGGCAAGTATTCAATAGATTCAAAGTAGGCTTCAATTTTATCCTTAAGCAAAATACCTACTATACCTGCGGGAATAGAACCTACAAAAAGCAGGAAAATTGGATGATTCACAATTTTTTCCCTAACAAAAAGTTTCTTGATATCTTTCCAGAAAAATAGAACCACAGCAAAAAGGGTTGCAAGGTGCACAGTGAGTTCAAGTTCAATCCCGGGCTTTTCTAAACTAAGAATGCTTTGTCCTAAAACGAGGTGGCCTGAACTTGAGATTGGTAAGAATTCAGTGAATCCCTGGATTACGCCAATTAGAAATTCTTTCATCGATGTACCTCCTTAGTTCTTTCAGTTCTTTGAGTGTCTGTTCAATGGTTTCCTTAATTTCTTGAACAACTTCTGAGAGGACTTCTGGCATTAGTTCCTCGACGGATTCTTCCTCGAGTCTCTTTTTTACCCCTTTTAGGGAAATCCCGCTATCAAGGAGTTTTTTTACAAGAAGTGCCTTTTTAAGATCTGAAGAGGTAAAGAGCTTTCTTCCTCCTCTCTTTTTAGGTCTAAAAATTCTGAGTTTTTCCTCCCAATAGGATATGATACCAGGATTTACCCCTACAAGGTCCGCAACTTCCTTTTGGGTGTAGTAGCGCTTGTTTAACATTTTTAAAAATATAATGCTTATTCTTTGAAGCTTCAAAAGAAAAGGGTGAGGGAGGTCTGTAAGCCGAGTTCTGTCGAGGGAAGTCATTTCTCTTAATCCACCGTCACCGGTGGATTTTAGCGGTCCACCCGGGGCTTAGTCACCCATACGGGTGACTTGGAGTACACCCATACGGGTGACTCGGAGTACACCCATCCGGGTGACTTGGAGCGGGCCACTCCTTCGCCCCTGCTTGACCTTGCTCCGGGTGGGGGTTGCCATGGTGCCACTTGCGTGACACCATCGTGGGCTCTTACCCCACGGTTTCACCTTAGCCTGAGCCCGTTCGGGCCATCGGCTGTCTTGTTTCTGTGGCCCTATCCGTCGCGTTACCGCGCCCACCTGTTAGGTGGCACCCTGCCCTTTGGAGCTCGGACTTTCCTCATCCCCTGATCGGGGACGCGACTTCCCGACCTCCCTCACCTATTAAATTAATAATTCTTTCAATTTGGAAAGTCAAGGCCTATTTTATTGACTGATTGAGATTAGGCATTTAAAATTATACCAAAACTTAACTTTAAAGGAGGTTTATAAATGCTTGTACCCGACAATTTGAAATATACTCGTGAACATGAATGGATTAGGGTAGAGGGGGATAATGTAGCTGTTATTGGTATTACAGATTATGCTCAATCAGAGCTTTCGGATGTTGTTTATGTGGAGCTTCCCCCAGTGGGAAAACAGGTGAATAAAGGGGAAGAGGTGGCATCCGTTGAGGCAGTAAAAACTGTTGCCAGTGTCTATACCCCTGTATCGGGGGAGATCATTGAAGTAAATGAAAAACTAAAAGATGATCCCTCACTTGTAAATAAGGACCCTTATGGAGAAGGCTGGATTTGCAAGATTAAAATGAGTAATCCTGAAGAATTAAAAGAATGTCTCAGTGCCGAGGAATATAAGAAACTCATCGCGGAGGAATAGTTATGGTTCATCCATTCCTCCCTCTGACTGATAAAGACAGGGAGGAGATGTTTAATTTTCTGGGAGTGAAATCTTACAGGGAATTACTTAAAGATATTCCCGAGGAATACTTTTACAAAGGTGAACTAAATATACCTTCTGCAATTTCTGAGGAAGAGGCTGTTGAATTATTGGAGGCCTTATCCAATGAGAATTTTCACAATCTTAAGATTTTTGCGGGCGCTGGCGCCTATGACCATTACGTTCCCAAAGTAATCCCTTTTATTATATCAAGGTCTGAATTCCATACCGCTTACACACCTTACCAGGCGGAAGTTTCCCAGGGAACTTTGCAGGCTATTTTTGAATACCAATCGGTAATTTGCGAACTCACCAAAATGGAAGTGACCAATGCCTCTGTATATGATGGTGCCACTGCTCTTGCAGAGGCCATTCTTATGGCATTAAGGTTGAAACCGGAGAGGAAGAAGGTTCTTTATGCGGAAAGTATACATCCTAACTATTTGGCGGTAGTTAAGACTTACGTAAACCTTGAAGGGGTATCCCTTGAAGGGGTTAAATACGATAGGGTAACTGGACAGGTGGACCTCAACGATTTAAGGTCAAAGTTGGACGAAAATACTGCAACATTTGCCTTTCAAACCCCTAATTTCTTCGGGGTAATTGAGGATGGCTTTGAGATAAGAAAAATACTTAATGAGAAAGGGGCCCTTTTAATTTCTGTTTATAACCCTATTTCTCTCGGCCTTCTTGCACCTCCAGGAGAGTATGGGGCTGATATTGCTGTTGGGGAAGGTCAACCTCTCGGCATCCCACTTTCCTTTGGTGGACCCTATCTAGGACTTTTTTCTGCTCGGATGGAACACATCAGGCAGATGCCTGGAAGAATAATCGGGGAAACAAGGGATCTGGAGGGTAAACGAGGGTTTGTAATGACTTTACAAACGAGAGAGCAACACATTAAGCGTGAAAAGGCCACTTCCAATATATGCACTAATCAAAACCTCTGTGCCCTTATGGCTCTTATATACTTGAGTCTTCTTGGCAAAAGTGGAATCAAGGAGCTTGCCTTCCAAAATACTGTTAGAGCTCACTATCTTCTTGACAGACTGGTTAAGGAAACCCCAGTTAAAAGGGTGTTCAGTGGTCCCATATTCAACGAATTTGTTGTCGAACTGCCCATAGAAGCTGAAAAGGTTATAGAAAGGGCACTGGAAAAGGGCATCCTTGCAGGAGTGGCTCTTTCACAATTTGGCTATTCTGAAAAATGGATGAGCATTGCAACTACAGAAAAACTTTCAGCTTTGGATATAGATAATTATGTAACACTTATTTCTGAGATTTTGAGGGGGTAGCAATGGCGTTTCCAATTGAAGAACTTTGGTTAAACAGGAAAGTGGTAAAGGTTATATTGAGGGCTGTGAAGGATAAACCTGGAATTGCTGCTGAAATTTTTGAGAAACTCGCCTCAAAGGGTATAAATGTAGAACTTATTGTTTCAGGCCCATCCAGTAAAGGAAGATCGGATATTGCTTTTCTTGTTCTGGAAAGCCAATTGCCTCAGATACAGGAAATGGAAGATGAATTAATTGAAATTTCTGATGCCACGGGAATTGCCTATGATCCTAAGGTCGCGTTGCTGGTCTTCTATGGTACTAAAGAGATTTCAAGGACACCAGGAGTTGCAGCGAAAATTTTCAATTTGCTGGCTGAAGCTGGAGTGAACATTGAAATGATAGGCACCTCTGTTGATTCCATTTCCATCGTTATTAGAGAGGAACTCGTGGATAGAGCAATTCTCGTTTTGACTGATGTTCTTGGACTTTCGGTGGAGGAGGGTTATTTATAATGGCCATAGAGTTGCTACAGGGTAATGAAGCTGCTGCGATCGGAGCAATTAAAGCAGGAGTAAGGTTTTACGGCGGATATCCTATAACGCCATCATCAGAAATTGCCGAGGTAATGGCGAAAGAGTTACCCAAGGTTGGCGGTGTTTTTATACAGTTTGAAGATGAGATTGCAAGTCTTGCAGCTTGTATCGGAGCAAGGCTTGGCGGATTGAAAGCAATGACCGCCACCAGTGGTCCTGGTTTTTCTTTAATGCAGGAACACCTTGGGTTCGCTGCTATGGCAGAAGTTCCTGTATTGATTGTGAATTCTATGAGAGGAGGTCCATCAACGGGTGCTCCTACTATGCCGATGCAGGGTGATGTTATGCAGGCAAGATGGGGAACCCATGGTGACCACCCTATAGTGGTTCTTGCCCCTGACTCGGTTCAGGAAGTTTTTGACCTTGTTGTGGAAGGAGTGAACATTTCTGAATTTTTAAGAGTCCCCGTGGTACTTCTTACTGACGAAATCACCTCCCACATGAGGGAGAAAGTAAATATCCCTGACAGTGTTAAAGAAGTGGAATTGGCTAAGGTTGATGCGGAAGATTTTCTACCGTTCATGGATGGGCAGGAGACTGGATTTTACCTTTTGCCCTTTGGTGAGGGAAAGAGGTATCACATTACTGGTTTATTTCACGGCCCCGATGGCTTTCCAACGAACAAAAACGAGCTTATGAAATGGAAGCTCGATAGGTTCAGAGTAAAAATGGAAAAAGCTTCAGAGATGTCGGAATCTTTTGTTGAGTTTTACGGTGAAGAGGAAGGAGATGTGTTTTTTGTCGCTTATGGTATAGTTTCAAGAGCTGTTAAGGAGGTCGTTGATAGGTTAAATAGTGAGGGAATAAGAACAGGACTCTTGAGGCCCAAGATCCTTTGGCCAGAACCGGCGAGGGCCATAACTTCGTTAAAAGAGAGGACAAAGATAGTAGTGGTACCTGAGATGAACATGGGACAGTATGTCCATGTTGTTACCGAGATTCTTGGTTCTGAGAAAGTCATTCCATTGAATCGTTATGATTGTGAACTTTTTGAGCCCGATTCGATTTTTGATTTTGTCAAAAAGGTGGTAATATGAGACGAGGCGAAGAAAGGAAGTTATACGTTGCAATTCTTGCTGCGGGTAAGGCGAAGAGAATGAATTCAAATCGGAGCAAAGTCCTTCATGAAGTTGCAGGTAAGCCTCTTCTTTTTTTCCCCCTCAGGGTTGCAAAAAGTTTGAATCCAGAGAAGATTTTTGTCGTAGTCGGTGGCCCTTACATGGACCAGATTGTGGATTTTTTGAAAAATGAACCAGTGGAGATTGTGGTTCAGGAGGAGCCCAAGGGGACAGGGGATGCGGTGAAGAGATTGGAGAAACATGTTGGGGGTGAAGATGCCGACCTTTTCGTTATGCCAGGTGACGCGCCTCTACTTACAGAGGACACTGCCAAGGAGCTGGTTGGGTTTCACAGGTCTCGTGGGGCTTATGCAACGGTTTTAACCGCTGAGGTTCCAGATCCAACAGGTTATGGGCGAATAGTAAGGTCTGTTGGTGATAGGATTCTAATGATTGTTGAGGAAGCAGATGCATTTCCCGAAGAAAAGGCTATCAAAGAGGTGAATTCTGGTATGTACGTTTTTTACATTCCCGTTTTGTTTCAATATATCCATGAATTAAGACCTGATAATCGGCAGGGGGAGTATTACCTGACAGACATTATAGAAATCTTGCAAAGAAGGATGGGAAATGTCTTCGCCCACAAGATAGATAATTGGGAGGAGATTCTTGGAGTTAATACAAGAGAACAGCTGGGACTTGTGAACCGCATTATGCTTAAGAGAATTATAAATCGTATGTTAGAGAGCGGCGTTTCAATGGTTGATCCCGATAAGGTTTATATTGAGGCAGAAGTTAAAATCGGAAGGGACGTCACATTGTATCCCTTTGTTGCGCTCCTTGGCAAAACTGAAATTGGTGATAATTCAGTGATAGGGCCTGGAATAGTGTTGAAAGATAAGTACGTTAAGCCCAATTCAAAAATTTTTTCCCTTTCGGACCTTGTGGATGGCTGAGTTATGAAGGATGTCGTGAAAAGGGTTTTACAGCTTGCAAAACTTCAGCTTGATGAAGAGGGAGAGAAGGCGTTAATTGAACACTTCAAGAAGGTTCTAAAAATGGTTGAGAAACTAAAGGAAGTTGATACTGAGGGTGTTGAGCCACTCTACTACCCTCATGAGAATTTCAGACTCAGGATGCGGAAGGATGTTCCGGGACCCTCTTTGCCCAAAATAGAAGTTTTACAAAATGCTCCAGAAGCTTTTACCGACTACATCAAGGCCCCATCTCCGCTGAGGGGCATAACAAAGAAATCTAAAAAATGATCTTTGTTCTTTTCGATATTGATGGTACCCTTATACACTCTGGGGGTGCGGGTGCAAAGGCCTTAAACCTTGCCTTTAAAGAGAGATATGGAATTGATGAAGCAATGTCCGTTGTTAATCCGCATGGGCAGACTGATGTTGCAATAGTGGAGGAGATTTTCAGGAAAAAGCTTCATAGAGTGCCGGATGATAGAGAGATACAGCAAATCCTTGAAAATTACCTTTTTTACCTGAAGGAGGAGGTTTGGAGAGCGGAAAAATATAGAGTCCTTGAGGGAGTCGTTGAAACTCTTGAGGTTCTCTATTCTTCAAAGGATTTCTTTCTCGGCCTTGCTACGGGTAATATTGAAAAGGGTGCGAGGATAAAATTGGAAAGGGGCGACCTTAATAAATATTTCTTGTGCGGAGGATTTGGCTCTGACCACAGGGAGAGATGGCAGATTGTAAAAAAAGCGTACGAAAGATGTCTTGAATATACTGGAAAAATTCCCTCCAGTGTCTATGTGGTTGGAGATACCCCTCTTGACGTTGACGCCGGGAAAAAGGCAGGTTTTAAAACCGTTGGGGTTGCAACGAGCATCTACAACATAGAGGACCTTAAAAGAAGTGGTGCAGATTTTGTTATAAATAATATGTTCGAACTTTTGACCATTTTGGAAAAGGACGAAATGCAGTTTTTAAAAAAGTAAATTTTTTTAAGAGGAGGGTTTAAATGGCAAAGAGAATTTTAGTTACAGGTGCAGCAGGTCAGATTGGTTCGGAGCTCGTTCCGTATTTGAGGAACATATACGGTAATGACAATGTCGTTGCCTGTGGTCATTCCAAACCTTTGCCTGAAGAAATCGTAAATTCCGGGCCTTCAGATTATGTGGATGTCAGGGATGCCAAAGCCTTAGCGGAGAAAGTCAAAAAATACGAGGTGGATACAATATATCACCTTGCAGCCATACTTTCTGCTGCAGGTGAAAAGAATCCACAACTTGCGTGGGATATTAATATAAATGGTCTTTACAATGTCCTTGAAGTAGCAAGGGAGTATAAACTTGCAGTATTTATTCCCAGTTCCATTGCTGCTTTTGGGCCAAATACACCAAAGGTTAAGACCCCACAGGATACCATTCAAAGACCTACATCAATGTACGGTATTACAAAGGTGGCTGGCGAACTCCTCGCTGATTATTACTGGCTGAAGTACGGTGTGGACGCCAGGGGTGTTAGGTATCCAGGCATCATATCTTATGTAACGCCTCCTGGAGGAGGTACAACTGATTACGCCGTTGAGATCTTTTACGAAGCAATTTTAAAGAAAAAGTATGTATGCTTTTTGAAGCCTGGTACCATGCTCGATATGATGTATATGCCTGACGCCCTTAAGGCAGCAGTGCAACTTATGGAGGCCGACTCTTCAAGATTGAAACACAGGAATG
This sequence comes from uncultured bacterium, assembly GCA_964654765.1. Taxonomy (GTDB): domain Bacteria; phylum Hydrothermota; class Hydrothermia; order UBA1063; family UBA1063; genus UBA1063. The sequence goes on from CAZZKY010000030.1 coordinate 45,387, forward strand.
CCTTTAACGTTACTGCTTTCAGTTTTGATCCTGAGATGCTCGCTAATGAAATAAAGAAGCATATCCCGGACTTTGTTATCGAATATGAGGTTGACCCTGTTCGGCAGGCCATTGCGGATTCCTGGCCTGATAGTCTTGATGATTCCTGCGCTAAAGAGGAGTGGGGTTGGAAACCCGATTACGATTTCCCTACAATGGTTAAGGATATGATTGAGAAATTAAGCGCTAAACTTTTGAAGAAATAAGGAGGGTGTTATGGCCATTGATAGATTAACGAAAGTATTAGTTAATGAACTGGAACAACTTAAAAACGAGGGGCGTGCCAAGGGGAAAGAATTTATAATCGTTGGCGTAAAGAAACCTGAAAATGGGAAAGGTCCAAGATTTTATCTTAAGGGGTTTGGAGATAAAGAATTTATCAGGATGAATTCCAACTCTTACCTCGGGATGCAGTTTGAAGAAGAGATTATTAAGGTTGAAGAGGAAACAGCAAGAAAATTTGGAGTGGGTCCGGGTGCCGTGAGATTTATTAGTGGAACTTATGCACCTCACAGGGAACTTGAGAAAAAATTAGCTCAGTTCCATGGGCGTGAAGATGCGATGATATACAGTGCCGCTTATGTGACAGTAATCGGCGTGATTTCTTCTCTTACCACACCAGAGACCATAATTATAAGTGATGAGTTGAACCACAACTGTATTATAAATGCCATAAGGCTCTCGAGGCCTAAGGATAAGGTAATTTACAAACATCTTGACATGAATGACCTTGAGAATAAGATTAAAGAAGCTATTGGAAAGGCAAAGAGAGTGATCGTGGTTACCGATGGTGTTTTCAGCATGAGAGGTGATTACGCCGATTTAAAAGAGATCCAGAAAATAGCCGAAAAATACGACAAAGAATTTGAGGAGAACATAATAACAATAGTTGATGATTCTCACGGTGTGGGTGCCTTTGGTGAAACGGGGCGTGGAACCGAGGAGGTTACGGGTGGAAGGGCAGACCTATTAATTGGTACTATGGGTAAGGCCTACGGGGTAAATGGTGGTTATGTGGTTTCCAATGAGACGGTTATAACGTATCTCAGGGAAAAGGCGATAACCTATATTTATTCTAACCCCATTACTCCAGCGGAGGCTGCATGTGTACTAAAGGTTCTCGAAATTCTTGACAGTCCAAAGGGTAGAGAAAGGTTAAAGTATCTCAGGGACCTTGCCAATCGCTTCAGAAATGGCCTCTTGAAACTTGGATACGAAACCATTGTTAGCGAGCATCCCATCGTGCCTCTCCTTGTAAGAGATACTTGGAGAACTTCGGATATCGTTAAGTATCTCATTGAAAATGGCATACTCGCGACGGGACTAAATTACCCTGTTGTACCGAAGGGCGATGAAACCATAAGATTCCAGATCAATGCAGATCATACACCCGATGACATTGATTATGTTTTGAGTGTTTTGGAAAGGTATAAAAAGGAGCGCTGGAGCTAAACTTCGTTTACTCAGTTATTAAAGCTTAGGATAGGCTTTAATAGAAGTGGCTATTCCAGGTCATTATAGTTGGCATTAGGCTAAGTAAGGTAACATCGGATTTTGTCATTAAATTGAATTGAGGCTATAATGGTTAATTACGCTTTTATTGGTTATTCCACTCAGGCAGAATTTCTGAAGTTTCCATGTTGTCGATGAGCCTGGCCTTCCCGACGAAAACTGCCAGTGCAATAAGTTCTCTTCCCCTCAGTTCATCAACGGGAGTCAAAGCGTATTTATCCACAATTTCTATGTAATCGATCTTTTTCACCGATTTGTGCTTTAGGATAAATTTTTCCATTTCTGCCTTTATTTTTTCGGGGTTTCGCTCTCCACTTTTTATCATTTGGGAAGCCAGTTGAAGGGAATTATAAAGACAGAGAGCGTCTTTTCTCTCTTCAGGAGTAAGGTAGACATTTCTCGAACTCATCGCGAGGCCATCGGGCTCTCTTACAATTGGACAAGGGACGATTTCGACACTCATATTCAAATCTCTAACCATGCGCTCGATGATCCTGAATTGCTGATAATCTTTTTTCCCGAAGTAGGCCCTATCGGGCATTACGATGTTGAAAAGTTTTGTCACGACGGTGCAAACACCCTTGAAATGTCCAGGTCTTTTGGCACCGCAAAGGTACTTGGATAATTCTGTTTCTTCAACAAAAGTAGAGTAAGCTTCGGGGTACATATCCTTTACATCTGGGATGAAAACGTAATCTACACCCTCTTTTTCTAAAAGACTAAGGTCTCTTTTTTCATCCCTTGGGTATCTCTCGTAATCTTCACCGGGACCAAACTGGATTGGATTTACAAAAATTGAGACGAATGTTACATCACATTCTGCTTTTGACCTTCTGACCAGCGACAGATGACCCTCATGGAGGTATCCCATGGTGGGCACGAAGCCTATCCTTTTACCGTCTTTTCTAAATCTCTGGGAAATTTTTTGGACTTCTTCAGGCTTTTTCAAAACTTCCATTAATCTTCCCTTTTTAACTTAAAGAAATGCTTTTCATCGGGGAACTTTCTCGTTTTAACCTCTTCCCGGAAAGCCCTTAACCCTTCAACACCTTCTTTATATAGCTCTTTGTATACCCTGGCAAAGGATGGTCTGAAATCGGGATAAAGGCCGAGTAAATCGTGGAAAACAAGGACCTGTCCGTCGCAATAGGGTCCCGCTCCAATACCGATGGTGGGTACTTTAACGGTTTCTGTTACCCTTTTTGCCACTTCAGCAGGAACCATTTCAAGAACGATGGAAAATGCTCCTGCTTCTTCCAGAATTTTTGCATCCTGCAGGAGATGCTCTATGTCCTTTTCAGTTTTAGCTTGTAATTTATAGCCGCCATAGGAATGCACGTGCTGGGGTGTCATCCCAAGATGTCCCATCACTGGGATCCCATAGTTGGTTAATTTCCTTACAAGTTCGGCTACTTCTCTTCCCCCTTCTATTTTAACGGCCTCCGCACCTACTTTAATCAAAAGGCCGGCGTTCCTTATGGCTTCGGCCTCACTTACTTGATATGATAAAAAGGGCATATCAGCAATCAAAAAGGCGTTTTTGACACCCTTTTTGACGATTTTTGTGTGGTAAATCATATCCTCTATAGTGCAGGGAAGGGTGTTTTCGTTCCCCTGGATCACCATAGAGAGTGAATCGCCGACGAGGATGGCATCTACGCCAGCCTCGTCGGCCATCCTTGCTGAAACGTAGTCATAGGCAGTTACCATCACAATGGGTTCGTTACGTTCTTTGAGCTTGAAGAAATCAAGTATCGTGAATTTTTTCATTAATTTTAAATCTGGTAAAGTATAAACTCTTCTTTGCTCTTTACCCTTTCGCAGAAGCCTGCAAGAAGTTTGATAAT
>CAZZKY010000031.1:0-2916 GCA_964654765.1 uncultured bacterium
TATGAAATCTTGGCACCAAAATTATCCACTCTTGTTGTAAGGTAAAGATCAAAACCCTGAGATTTGTAATAATCTGGAACATCATCCTTAAAGAACAAAGCCTGCCAGGAATTCTCACCCCTTGTTACCTTCCAGAAATCTGAATAGAAGTGATAGTTGTATAATGTAAGCCCGGCACCGAGTTTTGCTGCCGTCTTTACAGGGAAAAATTTCTCCACATCTAAAAAGTACTGGAATTTTTTCGACGCAGTTCCGTAGCCGAGGGCAAGGGTATATCTACCCCAATCCTTTAACGCATCGAAGGAAGGGAAGAACAAAAAGCCATCCACCCTGTTAAAAGAAAGGAATGTAAAGTATGGTTCGAAATGCACAAAACTCATGCCCTTCTTTGAGATAGTTTTTGACACATTCACGAGATTTTCAATTTCCGTTGGAAGATCGACGGTCCCAGAGACAGATCCGACGTTATACGAATACAAACTATCCGCGTATACGTTATCCGGCCTCTTAATTTCGATATCACCCTTGACACTCGTTACCGTTACTTGACCGGGTACAAGGTTGAGCAATACATCGCCATTCACCGAAGTAACCTGAATTGTTGGCATAATAGAGGTATCAGGCTCAAATTCGATTTGTATATCACCAAAAACATTAAGCACCACAAGGTTCTTTACTGTCTTGCCTGTTATTTCGATATCCCCTTTAACATTCGTAACGTTTAACAGTTCTCCAGAAAAGGGAACGTTGACATCTACATTAAGGTCAGCAAAGATAGCACTCAACTCAATCTTTTCCACAGTAGCGGGCACTTCAATTTCAAGGCCCCTCTTACCATCGACTTTCACCGTTAGGTCTCCGTCCTTCAACTCCGCCACATACCCTTCATCATCGGAAAAGTCTACTTCGCTAACGCTGTCAATCACCACGGAAATCCTGGGTCCTGGATACCTGAATTCAGGACCACTTTCTTTTATTGTTACACTTTTAATATTCTCACCAGATATTTTTGTAAGTAAGAGTAGTGTCAACAAGCAGTTCATAACTACACCTCCACTTTTTTGTTGAACAATAAAATCCCGCATACGATAAGGGCAACACCGGTAAGGGCTCCGGCCGCCAGCCCTTGATAAGTTGTGCTGCCACCTATCGTTATCGTTTCTCCCAAAAAGTTACCGAAGTGAGGAGCTTCACTTGGTATAAAACTGAAGATCTTTTTAAAGGCAGCACTAATCTCAGATACCAAATAGAGATAAACAAAGAATATAACTGCATTTACAAAGAAATTCTTAGTTTTGAGCGAAAGAACAAGAATTTCATAAAATTGCAAAACCACAAAGGTAAAAAGGGTAAATAGGAAAAAGTGGAATGCCAGATAGGTAATAGTCTTCATGCCCGATATAAACTCCGCACCGCCAATGGCATTTGAAAGACGCAAAAATAGAATGGGAATGTGGGAAAACAAGACTACACAAACCCAAAGAAATAGCGATTCGATAGCAAAAGCTAAAAACTTGGAAGTAACTATTTCGCGACCATCAATGGGAAGGGAAAGGAGAAATTCAAGGGTATTTCTATCCTTCTCCCTCTTGATTGAAGAAAATCCGCGGTAAATAGCATAAGAGAAGACCATTAGGAAGGAAAGAAAGACGATAAGGAGCGATATAAAAGCGAGGCTTTTAACATTTTCAATATTCTTAACCACTCCATAAACGGTCACAGTCAAGATGACACCCACGAAAACAAGAGCATTTATGAAGTTCTCTCTGAGCTCTTTCCAAATCAAGCTTTTCATCATGACAGGCCTCCAAATACCTCAAAATACATTGATTTCACCGATTTTCCATACTTTTCTCTCATAGCCTCACAATCCTCGTCAAGGACTACATTTCCTTCTTTAAAAAAGATGACCCTGCTGAAAATTTCTTCAATCCCTTCTACGAAGTGACTTGAAATCAATGCGGTCTTCTCAGCACCGATTAAAAATTCCTTTAATATGTTGAGAATTCTCTCTCTCGAAAGCATATCAATACCCGAAAAGGGCTCATCCAAGAGAATCACTTCGGGAGAATTAGAAATAGCCATAATCACCTTAAGCCTCTGCCGATAGCCCTTAGAAAGTTCTCCGACTTTCTTATTAAGGTCAAGCCCTTCATCTTCAAGGAGCATTTTCGCTTTCTCATAATCAAAGGATGGGTAGAACGAACGAAGAAAACTAAGGAGCTCACCAATCTTCATCCATTTGTAATAGATGTCATTCTCTGAGACATAGGCAATGTGCTTCCGTGCCTTTCTTCCAGCCACTCCACCAAGAATCTCGACATATCCCGTCGTCGGCTTAACAATACCGCTTAATATTCGCAGAAAAGTAGATTTACCGCTTCCATTGGGCCCACATATCCCTACAATCTCGCCCTTCTTTATCTTTAAGTTAACGTTATGAAGGGCAACAACAGTCCCATACTTTTTATAAAGGTTTGAAACTTTAATAACCTCGCTCATTCAAGCATCTCCTTTAAAAGGTTAAAAATTTCTCCTTTTGATAACCCAAGCTCTTCCAGCTCTTTCCTATATTTCTCAATAAGGTCTTTAACCATTCTCTCTTTTATCTTATCAACGATATTTTCATCCTCGCTCACAAAATTGCCCTGCCCCCGCTTGGTAAAAATAGTGCCTTCTCTCTCCAATTCTTCGTAAGCCTTTTGAACGGTGTTAGGGTTAACGCCAAGGAAGAGTGCCATATCCCTCACGGAAGGAACTTTATCGCCGGGCCTTAAAATCCCCCTTACGATAAGTTTCTTCACAAAGTTCATTATTTGAAGATAAATAGGCAGGTTTGGATCGAATTCTGGTTTTATTAAGCCTTCAAGTGTCATAGTTAAATAATACACTATTATACTCGTACTGTCAAGAGGG
>CAZZKY010000032.1:0-2268 GCA_964654765.1 uncultured bacterium
TTTTGCCGTTATGCTCCATGAGGTCTCAGCAATGGCAAATCCCTGATTATTTACTGGAGCAGGGTTGAAATCCACTTCGAAGACGCTTGCGCTGTCTGTTTTTTCCTTATTAACCACCCATGTATTGAAGGATAAACCAACGGGAAGCCTGTTGCCTCCAAACATTGAGAATTGCAAGGTATCTATTAAACCTTTTTGAGCTGCTTCGATAATTGTGGAGTCTATTTCAATGGCAATTTCATCGAATACCAGGGTATCCCCCCTTAAATCAATGAGAGAAGGCATCTTATAGCCAACATAAAGGGTATCGACTTGAATCACACCCACCGCACCACGTCCCCGAGCATTTAATGCAAAAGGACCAATCGGTATATCAGTTAAATTAATAATAATAGTTGTATCAACAGGGCCTGTATTATTAAGGGCAACATTTACAGTATCCGATCGCTCTAAAACTCCTTCCTTATAGTAGGAGGAAATGCATTCCAGATGAAAAGGCTGAATTACCTCTCCCTTTAGCCTTATGGTAACTTGAATCAGTGGTATCCTTGAAGATATAACTGAATTAACCGTATCCAGGATATCGGGCAGACCATGGGAGAAGGTAACATTAAAAGTGCTATCTATAGCTAAGTAGGTATTGGTGATGGTGGTATCTTCAGCAAAATAAATAGTGTCATTACCAATTGTAAGATATCTGGGGTTATCACTCACGAAATCCGCCATTGAATATGTTTTATTCAATGCGGGAACACTTACATCGAGTGGCAGCACCTTGTTGCTGTTCCACTCCTCTATTTTCAGGTTACACCCGGCGAAAAGTATCGCCAGAGCAACCACAGGCAAGAATCTCTTCATAAAAAACCTCCTGTTCACAAAAGTTTTTCCAAACCTCTTTCCTTAAAAATTGCTCTTAACTTTTTTACATTTTGAGCTTCACTCATTGGAATTACAAGCACAATATCATTGGTTGAAATCACTATAACGTCTGAGAGCCCATAGGCTGCAATGACCGGCCCTCTTTGAATAAAAAGAGAATTCGTACAATCAGAGACAACGGCATCACCCAAGACAATATTACCCTTTTCATCACTGTGCAGAACATTAAAGAGTGATGGAAAGGATCCAAGGTCTTCCCAGAAGAATTCACCCTCAACAACCGCAATATTGTCGGTCTTTTCCATTATGGCATAATCCACTGAAATTTCAGGGGCTTCTTCATAAATTTTGTCAAGTTCCTCTGGGATGTTATATTCCTTTAAAACCTTGTAAAAATCTGGCATAAACTTCTTGACTGCTTCATCAAAAACATCCGTCCTCCACACAAACATGCCCGCATTCCAGTAAAATTTACCAGACGAAATGTATCTTTGAGCCGTCTCCCTATCGGGCTTTTCGTGAAACTTAACAGCTTTATATGATTTAACTCCGATTTTTTCACCTCTCTCAATATAACCGTAACCTGTTTCGGGTCTTGTGGGTTTCATTCCAATGGTCACGATGTATCCGTTTTGAGCTAAGGTTTTTGCCTCTTCTATAGTCTCAATAAAAATTTCGTTCTCCCTTATATAATGGTCTGAAGGGAAAATACCCAGTATTATTTCACCATATTTTCTTATTGCATACTCGTTTGCAACTGCACAGGCAGGGGCAGTGTTTCTTCCAATGGGCTCAAGAATCTTAAAAGTCCGAGGAAACATTGAATCCAACTTTTCTCTAAACCTTGAATTGGAAATGAGAAAAACCTCCTTATTTCCAGGAATTTTCTCCAACCGTTTTACCGTTTGTTCGATAAGGGTTCCCTCACCAACGATTTGTAAAAACTGCTTTGGATTTTCGTCCCTGGAGAGGGGCCAGAACCTTTCCCCTTTACCTCCACACAAGACACCGGATACAAAACCCATGTTATTAATTATAATGCTATGGGCCTTATAATAAAAATATGGCCTTAAAAATAACATTAAGCATGTTATGCGGGTATCTTTTGGGGTCTTTTTCACCATCCTATTTTCTCGGGAAGCTGCTTAGGGGCATTGACATAAGGGAAGTAGGAGAAAGAAATGCAGGAATTATTAACGCTTACAAAATACTCGGGCCAATTCCCGCCTTTTTCACCACGATTTTTGACCTTTCAAAGGGATTGATTTCCGCATTCATTGCACATAAAATTGGAATAGGATATCCGATAAACTTTTTGATTTCTTATACAGCGGTTCTCGGCCACGTTTTTCCCTTCTACTTAAAGTTAAAAGGCGGGCAAGGTGAAGC
>CAZZKY010000033.1:0-3345 GCA_964654765.1 uncultured bacterium
GAGAACAGAGCACTTAATAAAGGCTGTGTCTTATGCCCCTGACTTTTTCGATGCGTGGTTACTTTTGGGAAAGGACCTTTTTGATTTGATGTGGTACAAGGGCCTTGATAATCAGGATGAAGTGATAAAAGCCTGGAAAGAGGCTTTGAGATTAAACCCAGAGCATGCAGAAGCTCATAGATATTTAGCAGAAGTGTATTGGTATACTTTGAGGTTTGATGATGCGCTGCGGGAGTTTGAAGAGGCTGAGAGGCTTGAACCACAAAATATTTTTAATACTTTAATGTATGCTAATTTCCTTCAGTATATTGGGAGAGCTAAGGAAGCTGAGGATAAATACAAGAAAATCTATGATTTTGCACACTATTATCTTGGGTATCTTTACCACTATCTCGGATCTTATGAGGATGCTGAAATTGAGTACCGTAAAGCTCTCGTTTATAAGGGGTTTATGTGGCTTGATGTAATTGACATAGAATTGTTACTTGGATTATTAATGTTTGATTCTGGAAGATATGAAGATGCATTAGCATTGATTGCGACGAAACAGTTGGCAGAATTTCGTTCTGATTTGAAAGCGGAGTATGCCCTTTTTATTTCTAAATTGATGGAAAAATTAAGGAGTTATGAAGTTGCTGAACTTATGCTTTATGAAACCGAAAAGAGAGACCCAGAATATTTAAAATGGGCTGAGGATTTTGTAAATTTCAAACCGAAGCGCTATGACTTTATGAAACTGCATCCGCGCGTTCTCTCCGTATATAGGGAAATTGGATTTACAAAAGCAGTGCCGGACTTTCAAGAAAAGCTTAATTTTGTCGAGGTTTTGGATGAGGCACGGAAGTGTTTGGAAAGGATTGAGGCCAATCCGGATGATGTCCTTGCCCATTATGGTTTAGCTTTATTGTGCGAGAAAGTTAGAAATTTCGAAGGAGCCGAAAAGGAACTCAAAGAAGTTTTGAGAATAAAGCCGGATTTTTACCAGGCCTCGGAAAAGCTCGAATATTTGGAGAGACGCAGGAAAGGCGAGCTGAACTGATAAAAGTATATTTAACGTAAACGAAGTTCCTCTTAAGTGGTGATGGTGGTGAATTTTTGTGACCATTGGTTTAAGCGATATGTAACCATTTAAAGGGAAGGTAATGAATGCATAGTATAACAGGATCCAATTGGATTAAAGAAAGGTTTAAACATTTGAGGGGTAAGTGCCCCACATGAATTTATTGGAGAGGTATTTTCCGATAAAAAAGAAAGGTTTGGAAGATAAATTAATAGTTGCCCTTTCAAGTATTTTGGGAGTTTGTTGAAATAGTTTTTGGCCGAAGTATGAGATGATTATCAGATAGTTTTTATCCAAGGTAACTTTTAGAAAGCTCGAGATTTAAGAGTTTTTCTTTGACTTGAAAGTTGACTTGGCTTTGTTATCATAGTTCTTGTCATAAATACGTGAAAGACTGCCCTTCTGCGTCATTTTTTTACGAAAAGTTCCAAGTTAACAATTGGAGACTACACTTCCGGCAATCAAATTGTAATATTAATTGTTCTAAGTTACCAGCGAATCAAGATTTCTGCTGAGCGAATCAACATTTTCTTTTTGGGAGAGGTGTTTAACTATTTCTCGGCAACACTTTTTATTTTGGTTCCGATTTAAAGGTTTTAATTTACCTATGTTAGGTAGCTTTGTTGGTTCTTAATTTTTTCAATTTACCATTAGACGTTGGTTCTATTAGACCTTTCGTCTAAGGATTGATAAAGGTTACACTGTGATATTTTTTCGTTTCAATTGTATGAGTATGAACTCTTGATTTGAATCTTTTATAATTTTCATTGTATGTTGCTTTTGATTCTTTGTTTTGGGGAACGTATTGATTTTGCATTTGCTGGATATCTTAATATGTAAAAACTGCTATACCGGTTTGTCAAAGGTTAAGTATTTTCAGTGGGTTGCTCCTTTTGATTCGAGGTATTTAACGATATCCTGGTGTCCTTTGTCGATTGCGTAACTCAGTTAAGTGTTTAAGATGATTTGTATAAAACCTTTTCAGACTTAAAATATGATTGTATGTATGTAATTCTTGTTGCACATATTGCAATGTTAATTTTTCTCTAAGTTTTAAATTGCTACTTTATCGTTTTTAAGATGGCTCTTTTTCTGATTTTACCCTACCTCACTGTCTTCCCGCTCAAACTTCTCCAGTAGTTCCACCAGATCACCCTTTGAGGTATTATTCTTTTTCTGTAATATGGTGATTTTTTGAGGAGGAAGTAGCGTATTGTGGGGCGGAAGAGTTTGATGAAGAGGAGTTTTATGCCGAGGGCTTTTTGTATGTCTTTTACGTAGTCATCGATGGTGCGGGTCTGGTAATTTAAAAGTCTTTGACTTTCTTCGGTCTCCATCCAGTCGGTGGCAGAGTATTCTTTGGGGAGTTGGGTTTTCATCACTTTGTGACACAGTGAGTTCGTTGCGAAGTATTCTTTAGAGAAGGCTTCCTTTGGAAGGATGCCTAACAAATGCCTCGAGGTTTACAAAATAGTTGAAAGGCTTTTGAAACCTTCTCGGAAAATTTATTCATTCTAAGGGATGGTTTAGACTTTCAATTTGGGTTCTAAAGAGCAGTTATTAGATTTTGTTGGCTTAAAGGGTTTCAACTTGCTTGTCGGTGGCTCGGTAGAGATGTCTGAGTTTAAGTTTTTAAGGTTTTGTTTCAAATTTCAAAGCTCGTCAATCCGATGCTAAGACTTTCTCAATTAGGGCCTTGTTAATCATAAGAATGCTCATAGTAAATGTTGGACTCAAAGAGGCATTTAGCTTCAAGTAGTTATTTTTGATAGTTACCGAAGTGTGCAGTCAAGTTAGGTGGGGGATACAATTTCTTACAAATAAAATTAAGAGATTCGGGCGAGTTATATCCACTATTGTTCCTGAGAAATACTCAGCTTGCGAAAATTTACAATAATTTAAACAAATAATAAATTTTGTGATGGTTATTTTTGCACAATTATTTGAAGATCAGTCTAAGGTTTGAAGAAATGAAGAGTTAGTCTCTGAAATTGACTTGAAAGGGGCAATTTGATTTAAGGGAAATTTACTCAATTTTGAAAAAATGTTGATGATTTGCCAGAGAATAGGAAAGGCAATTTTGGAACATAAATGTCTAAGATGAAGGCGCAATTATTTGTTGGTTATAATTTTGTAAATGGTAAAGTGAAAAGTTTTTCGCTTACCTCGACGGCTATCAAATCGGTTTTTAAAGAATTTCTAATTTTTTTTATTTTTCGTGTTTTTTTGCTTTTTTTGTGTTGTGGAGATCGGAAGAGCGGTTCAGCAGGAATGCCGCGACCGAC
>CAZZKY010000034.1:0-12783 GCA_964654765.1 uncultured bacterium
ATTATCCTCCCCGATGCATATTCAATTTCCATACTTTTTTGGCCAATTTTAACCCTTTCAATAATTTTAGAACCTATCCCATAGGGAAGCTGTTCAAGGTGAGTAAAGGTATGTCTTTGAAAATACTGTGAAACAAAGCTATTGTGATATAGGATATGAAACTCTGAGTCAACCACAATCAAGCCAAAATCGAGGTAATCAAGGATTAATTTTTCCGGCAGAATTTTTTCTTCATTTTTCAGATACAAGAAAATCCTGTCCTGTCCTACGAAAAAATTTGCGTAGAAAGGAAGATAAACATTCTCCTTACTCCTTATTATTAACCTCTGCCCGAAAACTATTCTATTGGAGGCTTCGGAAAACCTTTTTTCCAGAATTGGTCTTATATGACCAGCAACAAGGTGCAAAAAATTTGTTCCAAGGATTTCTTCCTCAGAAAATCCAATAGTTTTAACACTATCACTCGCATAGATAATATTCTTTTTGCTATCGAGAATAAAGAAAATTTCGGGACTCAAAGAAAATAGTTTCTCAATATCCGCGGTATTTACAAGCTCCATTTTCTAACGTCACTCCGAAAGTATCTGTAGTGCAAATGAAGAGTTATGGAACCACTTAAATTCAGGAGTTGGTCTTAAAAATTCCCCAAAGGTAGTAAATCCGATAAAAGGCATAGCGAGTTTTCTCTGGAAAAGATTAATTTCCTCGAAGAAACCGTCTCCGAGAGAAGAAAACCTGTGAATACTCTCTATCACTATACCTCCGATGGGTTTGCGTTGGTCTATCAAATTGAAAGCCTGATCAATACTCTGCGATACTGCCTCTTCCATTCTATCTTTACGGGCTTCCATAAACCACACTGTTGAATTTTCTGGGATATCGCCCGCAAGCTTAATTCCGCCTTCCTTGGTAATACCAACTGCAATTCTCACCCTGGGGTACTTGGAAAAAGCAGGGTCGGGTACGCCGAACTGGTACATACCCAAGAACTTGGTAGGGTTTTTAATAATTTCAGCTTCCGGTATCCCTTTCTTTACAAGAAATTCTTTCCATACCTCAAAGGCAGGGCGTTCATCCAGATGATATATGACATCACCACCCACTTTTGTAGCTCTCTTGGGCACCAAAGGATGAAGTCCATGTCCATGCGACATAGCGGGTGGAGTTTTTGAGTAAATACCTATGCAGGCAACTCCTCCATTCACTAACTGGTTCGCCATATGCAACTGACAATCCTTTGAAAGCTCTGCATAATCAAGGATTCCGCCGTAAAAGGTAATGGATGAGTCATACCTATCCACTATTCTGGAGAGCTCCGTTACTAAAATATCACCGTTCACATATGAATCAAGTAGAAGGAACAGATTGAGGTGCTCAAACCCCTCAATCTTTCTTGCCTTTATCTGATCGAGAACAGGTATGCACGCTTTTTCCAAAGCAGAATGAAGTCCTTGGTGTACATTAGTACCAATGGAGTAGGTAAATTTGTAAGAATCACTCTTAACTATCGCCACAGCAACACCATTATTCAGAATAGAATTTTCAGTAAAAAGAGTGCCAAGTATTTTTGCAGCAAAATAGGGAACGTCTTTACCTATTGACTGAAGAACGCCCTTCACTACAGGCTCGAGGTCATAACCTGAAGTAGCAAAAATAAAGGCGAAATCCGGTTTGGTTTTTGAGAGCTTCTCAAAAGCTGCTTTTCCAGCCTGAACACCAGCCTTCCACGGAGATGGATCCTGGGAAACCCCAGTAGTCATCCCCGTAACCAAAATAGGACCCCTTTGAACCTCCTCTTCTGAGCCCTTTCCTATACCAATCTTTGGTATAGTGGGCTCTCTTTGCATCTTTTTCCACCAATCATCATTCAGGAAAATTTTCTAATCCTCCTTTTAGCAATAATATAATTAATAAGGCAAGTTCAACCAAAAGTCAAGTCATAGCCCTGCATTTATTTGTTTGAAGCTAAAAGCCAGCTTTCACCAACCCCTATTTCTACCTTTAAAGGCACTTTTAACCTGCTGACGTTCTCCATCTTATCTTTAACTATTTCGGTCACTTCCTCAACTTCTTCGTCTTTTACTTCCAGCAATAATTCATCGTGTATTTGTAAAATTATCCTGGATTTCAGGCTCTTTCTCTTCAGTTCATTGTAAATTTCGACCATACTGAGTTTAATAATATCGGCGGCCGTTCCCTGAATTGGGGTGTTGATGGCGATCCTCTTACCCTGCTCTATGACACTTGAATTACCCGAAAAAAGCTGAGGAACTTTTCTAATCCTTCCATAAAGCGTTCTAACATATCCATTTTTCATGGCAAATTCGAGGTTTTCATTGATCCACCGCATAACCCCTGGGTAAGTTGCAAAAAAATTACTAATGAAAGAATTGGCCTCTTCCACAGAAATATTTAACTCCTTCGAAAGGCCATAGGGTGACATCCCGTATATTATTCCAAAATTTACCGTTTTTGCCTTCCGTCTCTCATTTTCTGATATCTCCTCAGGTTTCTTGCCAAAAATGTAAGAGGCAGTGATGGTATGTACGTCCAGATCTTTGTTAAAAATCTCTATCAATTTTTCATCACCTGAAAAATGTGCTAAAATTCGTAATTCCACTTGAGAATAATCAGCTGAAAGAATTTTATACCCAGGCTCAGCTACAATCATATCCCTGATCCCTTTCCCGAGATCAGATTTTACGGGTATCGTTTGAAAATTTGGATTATAACAGGAAATTCTCCCTGTGGCAGCTCCAACCTGATTGTAACTTGGGTATATTCTGTCCGTTTTTTCATCGATAAGTTCTTTAAAAACATCCACATAAGCGCTTTTTAATTTGTAAACCTGCCGGTATTCCAGTATTGCAGCAGGGAGAGGATGAACTTCGGCGAGTTTCGTAAGACTCTCCTCATCTGTCGAATAGCCAGTTTTTGTTTTCTTGATTGGCTTTAATTTATGTTTAACAAATAAAACCTCTGCCAATTGCTTCGGTGAATTAACGTTAAATCTCACCCCGGCAATTTCATAAATTCTCTGCTCCAATTCCTTTACCATCTGTTCCATCTTTAAATTCAAATCTTCCAATTTCTTTCTGTCTATTCTTATTCCATTCCTTTCCATTTCCGCAAGAACCCGCTGAAGTGGGATTTCTATTTTCTCAAAAACCTCCTTTAACCCGTGCTTTTCTATCTGATCGACTAAAAATTTATAAACCTTAGCAGAACAATCACAAATCTGGGCCTCTCTCAGTTCTCTCTTCTCCGCAAGCTTCACTCCTGGCCACTCAAGAAAGATCACATCGGGATCGAACTTGGGTTTATCGCTGTCAAGAAGAAATGAAGCAACGAGAACATCAAAATCTAAGTTGCGTTCAAAGTTTTCAATTTTTTTATAAAATTTCTTGCTTTCAAAGGTCACTATTTTTCCGCGAAAGGTGCTTAAAAAAGAGATTCCTTTCTCTAAAGGAACCCGGTAAACCAAATTCTCGCCGCAGGAAAACATTAAATTATCTCCTACAACCTCAACTGATAGAAACTCTGCGCCCAATAGTCCCATGGGAATATGAGAAGCTGTAATAATTTCGGGATTGACCTCCTCGGCAATCTCTTTCATTAAAGAATAAAATTCAAGTTCTCGGAAAACTTGAAGCAATTTCTCCTTATTCCACGGACGCAACTCCATTTCTTCAAAATTAACTTCTTCGATTACGTCAGTTCTTAATCTATTCAACCTTAGGGAGTCAATAACAAAATCCCTGTAAGCATTAACTTTTTTTATGATTTCATCGCTCTCTTCCTTCAAATTCAATATCCTTTCCAAAGGTCCATATTTATTTAGTAACTCTGCTGCTGTTTTTTCTCCTATACCTGGGACTCCGGGAATGTTGTCGATTTTATCCCCCACAAGTGCTAAGAAATCGGGAATTAATGAAGGCTTAACACCAAATTTATCCAGTATCTCCTTTTCTCCGACAATTCTTAAACCACCTTCGCGGGTATCCACAATACGGACTCTTTCGGAAACAATCTGATACAAATCTTTATCCAAAGTGGCTACAAAAACTTCAAAACCTCTACTCTCAGCTATTTTACTCAGGGTAGCAATCACATCATCAGCTTCTACCCCCGGTATTTCATATCTTTTCAAATTCATCCCATCCAGAATCTCTTTTATATAAGAAAGTTGCAAAGCAAACTCAGGGGGTGCTTTAGGCCTCTGGGCTTTATATTCTACAAAAATCTCATGCCTGAAAGTTTTACCTTTAGCGTCAAAGACCACTACAGCATGAGTAGGTTTTAATTCTCTCAACATCTTCATTAAAGAGTTAATAAAGGCGTAAGGGCCACTGGTAACTATCCCTTTACTGTTTGTCAAAGGTTTATCTCTAAAAGCATAAAACGCCCTGTACGCAAGGGAAGCCCCATCCACAATTAACAACTTCATAACAAAAGACTCTTTACAAACCCATAAATAAGCTGAAGAAACAGGAAAATTAATCCGGCAATTCCAAAAACTTTGTGAATTTTTCTCTTTAACCTTCGCAACCTAAACAAAAATCCCGATAAAGCAATGAAAATCAGTATAATAACAACAATAATGCCCGTAATGCAGTGGAAATCTACAACTCCTCCTGTATAAAACAGAAATATTGTAAAGGCTGTAATAATAAATAGAAAACTCAAAACGAGAAAAAGATGATGCACTTTCATTTTGTGCCTTCCAGCAAAAAACGCCGCAAACAACATAAATAAAAATCCCAAAAGGTTAAATAAACCGTGCACAAGCGACATACTTAGTCCACCAGTTTTATCTTAATAGACCCTCTGTATAAATCGTGTTTTTTCTTTATATTGTGAGATTTTGCCATTGCGTATATCAAGGTCAACTCTTTACCCTTGATCAGCGGTTTGTCAAATTTGTCTTTACTATTCAGCATTCTTTTAAATTCTACGACATAACCCGTAGAATCAACCCTTCCACCAACATCGAGAATGTTATCCTGCCCGCCCAATTCCTTATCACTCCTATGTGGGCCATAAATGCCTGTAGAATAAGAGTCAAGAACTTTTAGGGAGTCATTCTCAATAAAAATCAATATAATATCAGCATTCTTCATGCCCTTATCAGGTTCAAAACCAATCGCACTCCATCCCAAACTCTTCACTTCAATACCGAAATAGATGTAAGTGGAATCAATCTTATAGTGCAGGACTAACCTATCCTTAACTAAGTTGATAGTATGTGAATATTCTTCACCTTTGATAATACCATCTGGAACCCACTTGTCAGAACTTTCAGCCGCCCAGCCCAAAGTAAAGTAAACAACAAGAATTACTAAATACTTAAAAATTTTCATCACCCTCCTTTTAAATTATAAAAGCTTTCATTAAAAATTCCAAACAGGGAAGCTTATAAAAAGTTATGAGAATCAATTTTCATAGCGACTGGGAATTTGATGTTTTTTAAATCGTCCAGAAATTGGTTTATAATTTTAGCATGAAGAAAGTGATTCTTAACATACTTTTAATGGTTGTAAACCTTTACTCAGGGAGCGGTTCATTATTTAAGCTCGGTGCAAATTCTTCCCTCATGATTGAAAACGGAAATGCACACCCCGTAATTGGTCTAACTGCTGGCTTCTACCCCGTTTCCTTTTTCTTTGTGGAAGGTTCAGGCGAGTATATTTTTAAACAGGATGTTCAAGAAATATCTTTGCCTTTAACCATTAACTTTGCTTATCCATACCAGTATCTCAGACCCTATGCCGGCGTTGGTGTTTCTTACCACCTTTCAAACTATCCTGACCATACAATCCAAACACTCGGAGGAAGATTAAGAGCAGGACTAACTCTATTTGATACACGAAATGCTTCAAGCGCTTTTGAAATCACCTATGAAGTTCCCGACATCAAGACCTCAAAGGGCAGATGGTATTTCACAGGCCGTATTGATAAAGGATTTAACCTAACTTTTTAAATTATGAACAGAATTTTAAAAGCAGGTATCGCGCAAATATCAGCAAGGCTGGGAGACATAGAATACAATAAAACGCAAATTATAAAAGGTCTGAACCTTGGGAAGGAAAAAGAGGCTGATATCGTTGTTTTCCCTGAACTTTCCCTGATAGGTTTTGGCTCCGGCGATATTTACCTGGACAAAGTAGAAGAAAACTTAGAAGCCCTGAAATCAATTGTAGAGGAAACTGGCAAACTCAATATCTGGGCTATCATTGGATATGTTGAAAAGGACGAAAGAGGTTTCTTCTATAACACGGCAGCCCTTATAGGAGAAGGAGAAATAAAAGGCAAATTTGCAAAGACCCAGCTAACAAATTACAGACTTTTTGACGAAAAACGTTACTTTAAGCCAGGATCAAACCTTCCAGTATTTAACACCCCTTTTGGGAAAATAGGAATCCTTATATGTGAAGACGTCTGGTTTCCTGAGGCTTCCAGGGCGTTAACTTTCAGAGGAGCAGAAGTTATTTTTGTCCTTTCCGCATCTCCCTTTGACCGAGGAAAAATCGATATATGGGACGACTTTCTAAAAGTCAGAGTTCTGGACAATATAATCCCAATTGTATTCGTAAACATGAGTGGTATTCAGGATGGAGTAACTTACTGGGGAGGAAGCGCCTATTATTCAGCTTCGGGAAAACTTATTAAAAGACTCAAACTTCTTGAAGATGACTTCGACATCATACAAATTGACCTGGAAGAGGCAAAGAGGCTTAGAAGAAGAGACATTAGAGTAAGAGAAGTCAGGAGAGAAATCTTAGAAGAAGTCCTCAAAGCCTATGAGGAGATGTCCAAATGGATGTGAATATTGAGATTTACTTGAAAGAAGAGGAATTAAAACTTTTTAAGGAGATAATTGTAAATTCCATAAAAAGCAGATTGGAAAGTGTAAAGGCATCCATTGGGATAGTGGCTCTTTCAGGCGGCGTTGACTCATCACTCGTGGCTGTTTTAAGTAAAGAAGCCATTGGAGATAAGCTTCTTTGCCTCATTATGCCCGAAGAAAACATCTCACCACAAGAAGATATCGAACATGCGTTAGAACTTGTTAAAAAATTCGACATAAATTATAGGATAATAGACATAAAAGGCGCAGTAGAGTGGTTCAAAAACCGGTTCGACGAAATTGATTTCAAAGACAAAAACGAGAGGCTGGCAGTAGCCAACGTCAAACCAAGAGTGAGAATGATCTTAAACTACCTCTATGCCAACGCGCTGAATGGCATAGTAATAGGTACATCTAACAAGACAGAGTTGCTCTTGGGTTACGGAACAAAATACGGAGACATCGCTGTAGATTTTTATCCCATTGGCGACCTTTACAAAACCCAAGTGTGGCAACTCGCGGATTATGTTGGTATTCCAACGGAAATTGTGAGAAAAAAACCATCTGCAGGCTTATGGGTTGGACAGACAGACGAAGAAGAGCTGGGTCATACCTATTACGAAATTGATAGGGTCCTCTATTGTCTTGTAGAGCTTGAACTATCAGTGAGGGAAACCAGTAAAATTCTCAATATTTCTGAAGAAGCGGTAAATGATATCTACAGGAGGGTCGTTGCTTCTGAGCATAAGAGAAAGATACCAATAATTACACGACTTTCGCGTATGTGCTTAGATAAGGACTGGAAGTACCCGGTGGACAGGCATTAAAATAAAAAATTCTTTAAACCAAACAGCTCACCATTCCGAAAACAGCTCGGAATTGATAGAAAAACCAATGTAGGTAAAATGGTAAGTAGATGTAAGAAAGACCAAAACAATAAGCAAAACACCCACTACAACCTTAAAGGTTAAGTTAGGCTTGACTCCATTTACATCTCTTTCCATCAGTAATCTAAAGAGAGCGAAAACGTTGGACGATGCCGCTGCTCAGTCCACATCAACTAATGCGTTTGTCACCTTTCCAAATATGGATGATAGAAGATGCCGAATAAGAAAGATAAAACATTGTAATTGACCTCAGGGAAAAGCCTCGAACACAAAAAGTTTTCCCTTCTTCACAATCTCTTTTAACAAGAGGATATTTAGCGACATTAACCATCGATTAAGTCCAAAACACCATCTCCAAATGGAAAAAACGGATTCGCTTACTCCCAGAAAGGCTTTACAAAAAAGATGTGTAACATGGTATCCGAATGAAATTTCGAGAAAGGTCAAAAAGCTTAAATTATATCCATATGCCACCCTTCAAATACAATCTCCCAAAAGTTTATTTAAGCGGTAAATTTAAAGAACAACTAAGTTAATGCAAAGGTAAGGGTCCCAAACCTGAAGGCATAAGAAAAAGGAGTTTACAGAATTTTCAACTACCCTTTCACCCTCTTATCTTAAACTTTCAAAAATTCTAAGTAAAAGAAACTATTTCTTTACAAACTTAACTTCATTGTCGAAGTCAATGAGCACTTTATCCCCAGACTTTATTTCACCGGCAAGTATCTTGTCAGCCATAGGGGTCTCTACATACATCTGAATCGTCCTTCTTAAAGGCCTTGCACCGAGTTCTGGGTTATAACCCGTTTCAGCCAGGAAATCCACAAGGCTTTTAGTCCACTCAATTTCAATGTTATTTTCTGCAAGGCTTTCTCTGACCTCAGAAAGCTGAAGTTCAACAATCTCTCTTACTTCATCCGGTCCAAGAGGATTGAAGAATACAAACTCGTCAATTCTGTTTAAAAACTCAATCTTGAAATATTTCAATAGTTCGGGCATAATTCTGTTTACCTGATTCTGATGATACTGCTTGATTTCTTCATCGCTTTTAATAAAACCAATCTGAGGCGCATCTCTAAATTGATATTGAATATTGGAAGTCATGATAATTATTGTATTTTTAAAATCAACCACGTGGCCATGTGAATCTGTTAGTCTTCCTGCATCAAAAATCTGAAGCATAATATTAAACACGTCGGGGTGTGCTTTTTCAATTTCATCAAACAGGATAACCTGATAAGGACGCCTTCTCACCGCCTCTGTTAATTGACCACCCTTCTCAAATCCTATATACCCTGGTGGAGCCCCAATTAACCTTGAAACAGCGTGCTTTTCCATGTATTCGGACATATCGATTCTTAAAAGTGCATCCTCATCATTAAAAAGTAGCCAGGCAAGCTGTCTCGCCAGGTGGGTCTTGCCCACACCTGTAGGGCCAAGGAACATAAAAACTCCAATCGGCCTGTTTTTTGGCCCTAAACCTGCCCTGGAACGCCTGATTGCCTGAGCCACAACCTTAATCGCATAATCCTGACCTTTAACCCTCTTTTTAAGCTCCTCTTCAAGGTAAAGAAGCCTTTTCGCTTCATCTTCCAATAATCTAACCGCTGGGATACCCGTCCATTTAGAAACTACTATAGCAATATCGTTGTCATCAACAGCATCATCAATACCCACTTCTTCAAGCCATTTTCTCTTACGTTCCTCAAACTCGCTCTCCAATTTAGTAAGTTCTTCTTTAATCTTTTCTTCTTCGCTCGTTTTTCCAAACTGACTCAGCAAGCTTACTTGGTCCTTTAAAGACCTGATTCTGTTTTCCAGACTCTTCAGATCCTCGGGCATTTCGGAGAGTTTTATTCGCAACATAGAACAGGCTTCGTCCAACAAATCAATGGCCTTATCCGGTAACTTTCTACCCTGTATGTACCTGTCAGCAAGCTTAGCAGCAGCGACAATAGCAGAATCTAAAATCTTGACTTTGTGATGTTCTTCAAATCTCTCTCTCAATCCTTTCAATATTTCAATGGTCTCCTCGACATTGGGTTCTTTAACGAAAACCTGCTGAAATCTCCTTTCGAGTGCCCCATCTTTTTCAATTCTTTCGCGGTATTCGTCCAGGGTAGTAGCTCCTATGACTCTGAGCTCGCCAGAAGCAAGACCCGGCTTTAAAAGATTTGCCGCATCAATAGCACCCTCTGCAGCACCAGCACCTACTATAGTATGTAACTCATCTATGAATAGAATGTATTTGTCTTTTTGTCTCTTAACTTCATCAATTACTGCCTTGAGCCTTTCCTCAAATTCTCCTCTAAACTTTGAACCTGCCAGGAGTGCTCCCATATCCAACATCAAAATCCTTTTATCTTTCAGGAAATCAGGAACTTTCTTCTGGACAATCCTCTGGGCGAGGCCATAAACAATGGCAGTTTTCCCAACCCCTGGTTCTCCAATGAGAACGGGATTATTTTTAGTTTTTCTCAAAATAATCTGTATAACCCTTTCTATTTCTGCATCTCTCCCAATTACCGGGTCAAGTTTACCCTGCTCCGCAAGTTTTGTTATGTCAACAGTATATTTAGCAAGTGCATTATACTTACTTTCTGCCGTCGGCTCTGTAACACGCTGACTACCTCTAATTTCGTAAAGCGCTTTGTAGATTTTCTCCCTATCTATCCCGAACTCCTTCAATATCCTTGCAGAAGGTCCACCCCCGGAATTTTCAATGGCCAAAAGCAAATGTTCCTGAGCAACATATTCATCCTTTAATTTTTCCGCCTCTTCAAAGGCTTGCTGTAAAACCTCTTGAGCCCTCGGAGTAATGTAAATCTGAACAGGGCGAGACCCACTCCACTCTGTCTGAGGAACCTTTAGGAGCGCTTCCTTGAGCTTCTCTTTCACCAGAACAGGATGGACATTCAATTTCTCAAAAATTTCCCAGACGACACCACCTTCCTCTTCAAGAAGACCATAAAAGATGTGTTCAACATCGAGCTGATTATGTTTAAACTTCACGAGAGCCTCCTGAGCCCTCATCAACGCTTCCTGTGCACCCTCTGTAAACTTGTCCAATCTCATTTTTATCTCCCCGGACTTACTGTGTTTTTCTAAATTTATAGCGAAATCAAACCGAATTGTAAAGTAAAGCTTTTGGCTTATTATTATCCACATAAAGCTCTTCGATTAGTTATTTCAATGCAGACAATTCTATTCTACTTGAACGTAGTTTAACCATTAACTTTCGCAGACTCACAATAGAGAAGCTAAAACTTCAAATAGCTTCGATGAAACGCAGAGTAAAGCAGTGGGAGAAAAAAAAACTAAAACTAACAATAAGATACCGACTTATGCCTATAAGCCAGTTCTCTCCATATCCAATTAGAGCTGTCCTAATATCAGAAGACGACAAATTTTACAAGCATCAAAGGTTTTATCCCTTAAGGGTCTTAAAAGGAACCGGAAAAAGACTTGAAAAAGAAGAAATTTAAGTACGAGGCAGCTAATAAGCCAACAGCTGGCGAAAAATCTCTTTTTATCAACAAAAGCTTAATGAGAGAACTTGAAGAAGACGTTCTCACTATAAGGATAGAAACGAAGAAAAGAATCCTTAAAAATTATCTCAATATTGCAGAATGGGAACCAGAAGTCTTTGGGTCTGAGATGCAGCAAACTACTATTTGGATAAATCGGGTAAAGATTTGACTCTAAAGGAATCAGCACTTCTTGGAGTGGTATTGCCACGCCCTCTAAAGTATACCTTTCAAACCCTCCCAGTATGTCCTGAAAAGGGTATTATTTCAAAAGAATATTCACAAGTAGAAAAGAAAGCAAGGGAACTAAGAGGCCCCTGCAGGTACTATTATCAAAGCAAATTCAAGATCTGATCAAATCCCCTTCACACCTTCCGATTCCACAAAGCAATAGGAGATACGACCCATCTAAAACTCCTTAACACTGATGCCAAACTGAGAAAGCATCTTTAAAAATTTCTCCGCAATCTTTTCATCCATACCCAGTCTTTCCAGAGGCAAAACACCCTTAAGGTGAATAGATTTATCAAGAAACATCTTTGCAATAATAGCGGGAGGAATTCCAGTTAGCTCGCTCATTGCAGTTCTCTTTTTTCCCCTGTTATAGTGGTGAATTATCTCAAAACCCTTCTTTATGTGGCCTTTATAAAACTCAACCCTCAGAATGGCAACGTCCTCCTCGTCGCCTTCCGTTAGCTTTCTATAAAGCCAATTTTTGAAAGGCTCGTAAATAGACTCATTTTTGTTAAAAAGGCCAATATCCCTTAATACCTTGAAAATTTCTGCGTGTCCAGGGTATCTTAAGGTCTTTTCTTCCATGTTTTCTACTTCAATTGTCTCCAAAAGCGTTCTAAGTCCATCAGTGTAAAAAGCCTCCAAGGCTCCGACACCGCTGTAAATATCGGTTTCTAATCCGCTTAGAGCAGGCAAAGTTAGAACTTTTCCCAGTTTCTTTATCCTCGCTGGTCTTGTATATTCCTCAATTAAATCCTCAAAAGACCAGGTAATTCTATAATTAAATGGCGGAAGAGGACGTGCGGGAACGCCTCCAACTTTAATAACTATTTTCTCCACCTCCGCTCCCAACCTCCTCAGCCCATATCCAACAAGGAAGTTGGAAATCCCCGGTGCAAAACCTGCATCTACAAAGGCTGAAACTCCATTCTTTTTAGCAACTTCATCTAATATCAGTGGGTTTTCTTCCATATAAGTAATATCAACAATATTAACACCTTCAGTAACTACCCGCTCAAAGACTTTAAAACCGAGCCTGGCGGGAAGGCAGTTGACAACTAAAGCAACTTCTTTAAGGTAACTTTCTAAGTTGATCTCATCTAATCCTGCCTCAACAACCTCTACTCCAAGTTTTTTAGCTTTTTCAGCATTATTAGGATCTTTCTCAACAACCAAAACATGTTTAAAACCAAGTTCTACTAAAGTTTCAAGGGTAACATAACCCTGCCTACCAGCACCGAGAAGCAGAATCATATAATAACCTCCTCAAAAAATTCTAAACCACAGA
>CAZZKY010000035.1:0-31827 GCA_964654765.1 uncultured bacterium
TTCACCTTTAAATTTGCCAAGATTTTTGTAAATTTTAATAAAAATCTCCTGTGTCAGGTCAACTGCCTCATCGTAATCATTAAGTCTCCAGAAAACATAGTTAAAAACCATCTCTTTATAATCGCTATAAACCTCCTCAAACCTAACAGCCATTTTTTATTTAGACGTAAATTTAACGCTAACTGTTCAAAAATTACAAAACGAACCTTCAGTTTTATCGTAAGTAGAAAGTCGTTGGGATTATAACCTAAAAGTCAAACAACCTAACTGGAAAATCTTACAACGTTTAATACTTAAGAACAAAACTTGCAAAATTGCATCTTGCAAAATATAATTAAGTCAAATGATAAAGATTCTGCTTTCAAAATTATACAACTTGGGGTTAAATTTGTGGTATTTGTATGATGAAGTTCACAGAACAAAAGATGTTTTACCCGCCCACGTAATATCCGTAGGTAATCTAACTACAGGAGGTACTGGGAAAACTCCACTTACAATTTTTATTGCACAGAAGCTCTCTATTGAGAGAAAAGTCGCAATCCTTACGAGGGGCTACAAGAGAAAAGGAAAGGGTATATACATACTTAAAGAAGACACACCACTTATGAAGTGGGAAGAAGTTGGAGACGAACCTTACCTAATGTGGAAAAAACTTCGAGGAAATGTCCCCATTCTTGTTGGTAAAAATAGGTATGAGACAGGGCAAATTGCAATACGCCAGCTAAATTCTGAAGTTCTGATACTGGATGATGGCTTTCAGTATTTTCCACTAAAAAGAGATATTGACATCGTTTGTATAAATCAAAATACGTTAATCCACGGTGATTATCTCTTGCCCAGAGGTAACTTAAGGGAAAACTTCTCAGCCTTAAAAAGAGCGCACATATTAGTCCTCAACATTAAAGGCGATACCCTTGAGCACCATGCATTAGAATTACTAGAACCTTACAAAAAGCCAATCTTCGTAATGAAATACGAACCCGTAAAGTTTTACAACTTTGAAGGCCAACAAATGTCACTTAACTCTCTCAAAGGGTTCGACGTGGCAGCACTTTCTGGTATTGCAGACCCGAAAAGCTTTATTGACCTATTAACTAAACTCGGAATCACACCGAAGGAGATTATCACCATCAGAGACCACAACATTTATCCCCTGCCAAAGCTAAGAGCCCTTCTAAAGAAATTTGACTATGTGGTTACTACGGAAAAAGATCTCATTAAATACCCCCCTTTCAAAAATCTTCTCGCCCTTGAGATCCAGGTAAAAATTGAAAATGAGGATAAGTTTTTAAAGCTTTTATAACTTCATCTTAAACCACGGTACAACGCCTATACCCATCGATAAAAGGAGTGGGAAAAAAGTAGAAAGAAATTCATTTATCTTTCCTGCCTGGCCAGAAACTTTGAAAAATTGAATAAAGACCCAGAGTAAAAAAGAAATTATCAAGGCAAGGCCAAAGGAATAAGTCTTACCACGTGGTTTGATCGAGATTGCCAGTGGAAGGGCAAAAAAAGCGAACACAAAAACCGTTAAAGGGAAAGAAAACCTATAAAGAAGTTCAACCATCTCTTCTTTAAATTGTAACTTCATTCGTTTCTTATAGGATACAAGCTTTAAAAGCTGTTTTGCACTCATCTCTTCAATCTCGGTTTTCTTTTTAATAACCTCAAAAGGTGAGATTCCTGATATAAGGGTCTTTTTTTCGTGGAAAACAATGGAGTCTTTATCAATTCCAAGAAACCTTTCCTTTGCATTAAAGAGTTCATATGTTTTTCCAATAATAATACAAGAATCGGCATCTATTCTTACCCTTGGCCCAGTTTCGCCTAAGACCATAACAATAACACCAAGACCCTTTCTTTCTCGGGCATTTAACCGTGAGAAATAAAATAGTGTATCATTATTCATAAAGCTGAAATCGGAAACCACAGGGTAATAAAAGTAATACTCACTCTTCTCTATATTCGCCTTTCTAACTCTTGTGGATTTCTGAAGTCCTGGAAAGGCTAAGAGTTCTCCGTTTAAAAATATTAAGACGGATACGAGAAGGGTAAACAGTAAAATCTTTGAAATAATTTGACGAACATTGATTCCCGAGATCCTTATAAGTAAAATCTCATTTCTATAGGCGCTCTGCTGGAATAGGAAAAAAGAGGCAATCAGAAATGCAAAAGGCGCCAGCAAGTTAAAAAGAAAAGGAATCTGAAACACGTAAAACTTAAAAATGTCAACGGGCCTAGCTTTATTAGCAATAAAGAAACCCAATCTCTCAAAGAAATTCACTATTACAAAGATAGCAACTGAAGAAGCTGAAAAAATCAAAAAAAGCCTTAATAAGTCACGAAAAAAATATTTATCGATTTTCTTCATTAATCTTTGTACTATCTGATGGTGTATGAAGTCGAAATCACATAAGTTGTTCCAAGCTCCCTTGAAGATCCAAAGGAAATATCAACCCCGTAGGTGTCGGTTTTAAGACCAAGTCCCAGCCTTATTTCTCGCTCCAACACAGCAACTCTAAGCCCAAAGCCTTCAGTAAACCAGAGCTCAGTCCCAAACCTATAAGTCATCTTTTCCGCCATTTTATCAATCCCTAACACCCATGTAACAGGTTCGGGTATATTAAAAGATGTGAAGAATAAAAGTTCATCCGAAGACTTTTCACTCCTATCATAAAAGCCTACTGAGCTTCTGAGAAAGTTGAGATGCATCAAAGAGAAGTTAAAAATACCAGCCTTTGCAAAAAGCCCATAATCCAAAGAAAAAGAGGATGAAGTAATGTCATCTTCTATATTCTTAAGATATCTGACACGAGAATTTATTCCAACCCCCCAATTACTTTTCTTAAATCCAGCTCCCATTAGAAACGTATAATCGGAATAAACATCTTTAATGCCACTTTTCAAAATCCCAAGCGCCAAACCCAGCTTATTGATTTTTGTAGAAGCAGAAAGGTGAAAATCGGTCAACTCCGATGCAAAATAGTTTTGCCTAATTCCGAGAACACCAGAAAATTTTGAATCGGGTATCATAGAAGGATTTATAAAAACTGCGTCCGATTTCAGAGAGGAAGGATTGAAAAGCCCACCCAGGGCATAAGTCTGAGACGACACACCACTTAAATAACCTATCAAAAGTGCCAGCGTAATCATCATAGGAAAATTTTAAATTAAACGATAGCTTTTTGCAAAACTAAATCAACTTTTACGGAAAGCGCCGTCCTCAAAGTTCGAATCAATGGTAGATACCTTGTATGGATTCCTGTATACCAACCCACCTTTTTCATTCTTAAAGGTCGTTACGCCAACAATCTTCAACCTTGAAATGTTATCCACCACTTCAATTCCAGCACCTTTATGTTCTGAGATTACAGAATGATATATCTCAACTAAGTGAGTATGGGAAAGCTTTATACCCCCGCCACTTACTCCCTTTGAAATTCTCGAATTTTTAATTACGCCCTTGGAATTATCCAAATAGATCTGGGAACCGTGCTTATGAATTTCGTTATTTTCCGTAACTTCACAACCAGACATTTTAATTTCCGAATTATTCTTCACTATCAATCCGTAAGCCTTGTTTTTATTAATCTTTGTGTTGTCTAACTCCACAATCGCCCCATCGTCCGCCTTAACTCCATCACCCGCGACACTTTCATATATTTCCGTCCCCCTTACAACACAGTTAGACGAAGTAACCGATAACTGTGCGACGTTAGAAGCCATTGCATTCGAGTAAATCTGACATTCCTTAATCTTTATTCCTGAGTACCACGCAAGACTTATGCCCTCATCCCTATGTCCAAAAATTTTGCAATTCTCGAGTTCAACATAGGATTTAAGCACACCTATTCCCATATTTCCTTTTCCATCATGTATGATAGAATCCCTAATAATGGCGTAAGAAGAACCTACCCAGATTTGTGCGAAATTCTCGTTTTCACTCCCATTATTTGAAACTTCACCACCCATGAGCCTCAATTCTGAATTGTAATATACCTCAATTCCGTGCCGCGGATTCTGCGAGACTATAGTATTCTCCATTTCAGCGTAGGAGGATTCCATTATCGAAACACCGGTATTACTAACTCCTGAAATAACTTTGGAAGACTTTAACATTAGCTTGGAGTTTTCTACTTTGATCTGAGCAAAATCTTTGTTTTCTTGACCATTACCGGAGATTTCACACGCAGTTAAATCAGCAATAGAATTAGACAATACGTAGAGCCCGAAATTCTCGTTCTTAGTTATATTACATTCAACCATTTGTATGAAAGACCTTTCAACCACCATCCCGGAAACCCTCGAGCCATTAGTTATAGTTGTTCTTTCAAACCTTCCACGGCTTGAAGTGATCAGAACTTGAGGAAACATCCCATCTTTCCCAAGATTTCCAGAAATGTGGCAATCGCTTACATTAAAGGTCGTATTCGAACTAAACCAAATGCCCTGGGAATAGTTATTGCTGATCCTCGATTTACTGATTTCAACCATTGATATATCTGTTGCATATATTCCTGCCGCGTTATAAGAACTATCAACCTCCGAATCCTGAAGTTTTAAAAGACTTGACTTCACTTCTATCTGACCCTCGCCATCCATGCCCTTATTATTCGAATAAATCCTGGAGTTTTTAATAGTAACATTGGAGTTAGCCTCGACAAAAAGCGCTCTTCTAAAATGGTTATGCACTGCAACGTTCTCAAAAGTTAAATTTGAACTACGTGCATAAACCCCGTCATTTTTTATCCCATCAAAAATGCTCGAATTTTCTATCTTCAACGTCGCTGAAGAAGACCAGAGCTGAGGTGCATGGAAATGTTCATTTCCATTCTGGCGAATTTCACAATCGGCAATCACAGCCTCCGAACCCGACCTGAGGGTTATTCCATTAAAGAAATGCCTGTAAATATGAGAGCTCACAATTTCGACTTTCGAACCCTCATCAAGTAAAAAACCGCTGTTATAAATTCCACCGTGAACCTTTACATTCTTTAGATAGCCCTTGGATGATACAAAAACTAGCTGGGGACTATCTTCATCTTCGTTTCCATTTCTCGCAATCTCACCATTTCTAATTAATATTTCAGAATCGTCTTTAACCTCAATCCCGTTATAATAGTGTCCTGTTACCTTTAGATCCTCACATTCTATTGAAGATTTGTCTTCAATTGATATTCCAGAATTATTGATACCATTCAATATTCTGCAGTTTTTCAAACTGGCCTTAGAGGAAACAAGTTTTAACTGTGGATAGTTGTCCTCACTATTTCCATTTTCTATCAATCTGCTATTATTCATCTGCAAGAAACTTCCACCATCAACGAATACTCCGTAATAGTAATTCCCACTTATCACCACTTTTTCAAGACTCAACTCAGAAGCGTCAGCCCATATACCGGCCCCATTTCCTTTATCCACCTTGCAATTTTTCAAAAGCACTTTACTCCCCTTAAAACGCATTTGTGGACTGAAGATATCAATTCCATTTTCCTGCAAATCAGAGTTTTGCACTCTTATCTCTGAATTTTCCGCATGGATTCCAATGTATTTGCAAGCAATTAGCTTTGACTTCGAAATAAATACCTTCGAAGATTGAACTTTTAATCCTGAACCATACAATTCCACTTTGTTAAGTTCAACAGAACTGTCAGTGGCATATATAAGGCCAACTGTCCGCTCCGGCTCCTTAGCATGCTTTAAAGTTAAATTTTCAACGATAAATTCGGATTTTATGAGCTCAAAGGCTGGTAAAATTTCCGAATATAAAGTTGCCTTTTCTATTCCGCTGAGCACCATTTTTTTATTCTGGACGGTGATGGGCCTTTCTATCTCTACATCTCCGCTTATTTCAACTGCCAGCTCATCGGCTTCTTCAAGGTGTGTCTCAAGAAAATCGGCAAAGGAAAGCGAACCGTCATAATTGAAAGTATTAGCAACACCTCCCTTTATAACGGTTGCCTTGGCAAGTCCCTCTTTAATTTCAACGTGAGAGCCTTCTATCTTACGAGCTTTCCTCTTGAGTCTCCTTAAAGAAGGTTCCTCCTCAATAGTTCTTATTAATTTATCCAGCGTAAAAACTGCCCACACCGCGAGCTCTTCTTTAATCCCTGTCCCTTCAGCAAAGCCCTTGCCGATGAGGTTTAAATCTTCCTCTGAGAGCGAACCTGAATCTCTCAGGGTTAACGGTATCTTCTCTTCTATTGCCGAAGCCAGTGCGTAAATTTTAGCCCTTTCTACATTTGAATAGTCCGCCAGTTCTTCCTTAATTATCGAAGGATTTTCAAAGATAAGTTCACCATGAGTCTTATAAATCTTAAGAAGAATGTCAAAATAAAAATCCATAATCAGCCTCCCTAATTTCAAATATTATAGTGTTGAAAAGATTGTCAGTCAACAAAGGCGTTGAAATATTGGTACTTAAGTCTAATCCTAATCAAAATTTATCCGAAGTTTGATTATACAAACCCGCTAAATTACAATCTTACCGATGAAACTCGTTTTTTTACTTTTCTTAACAACACAAAGTGTGCTTGATGTGGGTATAAAATACCTGCAGAACAAAGATTATGATAAGGCCTCCCAAATTTTTCAGCAGATTTTGACCGTCTCAAAAAATACCCCCGAAGGTAACTGGGCAAGATACTACCTCAGTCTATCTTTACTGGGACTCGGAGACACTCTATCCTCTCTCGGTAATTTAAATACACTGTGGAAAGAAAATTACGAAGATTCCTTAGCCTACCTCGCTTACAAAATTTTTACTGAACTTTCCCATACCAAAAATGACTCACTAAGGTGGGGGATTGAACTTGTGCAGTATTTTCCCACTTTCGCAAAAAGAGAAAAACTAATTGAAACCATCTTACAATCAAACTTAGACAATTCTACGAGGATACTTTTAAAAAGAATCCTTGCATCAGATTACAAAAACTCAAAATATTTGTACGATCTTGGAAATGAACTCCTTTCACAAGAACCCGGAAAAGCCCTGATAATCTCAGAACGCGAAGGTTTTTCCTTTTTGAAAATAAAAGCCCTCATAAACTCGGGCAAATACTTCCATGCATACTTAAGTTTACTTAAACACAACCCTCAGAAAAAAATTCCAGAAGAAGCAATTACTCTTCTCCAAAAGGCAGGAAACTCTGCAAGACTCATCGGCATTTTGTATCCATTAGACCCAGAAAACGAGAAAACATCATTCGAATTCGCAGTAATACTTGATAAGGCCGGATTAAGTAGTTCAAAATTTAGAAAAAATCTGAAAAATCCTCTGTATATCGCATATTTCAATCAAAAAAACCTCACCTTCGCTGACCTCCAGAAACTGGAAGGTGTAGAGAACTCAAACCTTAGAAATTACATCCTTGCTAAGGGTTACTTAAAAGAAGGATACTTAGTTAAATCCTTTCAATTAGCCCTTTCCCTGCCAGATTCTCTTGAATACAACCGCTTTAAAATGGAGCTCATCGACACCTTAATCTCGAGAGGCATCTTCACAAAGGAAATGTTAGAATTGCTCAAGCAGATTGAATTCTACTATCCACTCACAGAAAGAGACGAGAGGATATTGATCATATCCAAGGCCTTGAAACTGGAAGTTAAAGACCTTTTAGATATAATCGAAACTAATGACGTCAGAATAAAACACAAAATACCTTTTAATACGATTGAGACGGCTTACCCTGATACTGAACTAATTAAAATTCTTCACGATAACTTTGACTTTGATGGTGTTATACGGCTTTCCAGTGGAAAACCACTCCCAAGCAATATGAGGTATTACGTTGCAAGTGCCCTGATCGAGAAAGGATATTACTATGAAGCCATTAGTTTGTTGGAGGGCGAAAGCAACAATTACCCCACCCTCTTTTTGAAGGCAGCATCAAAACTTAACGACCCAGCCCCCTATTTAAATAGCATTCCCAAAAATCTCTCCAACAAAGACGCCTACTATCTTTTCATTATTGCCCTAAAAACACAAAACAGGTCTTTACTTGACAATTACAAGGCACCCTATTTTCGCTTCTTTCGCGCTATTCTTAATTCCGAAACTGATTCCGCTCTCCAATACTTAGATCGTAACGATCATAGAATGCTACTTGAACTCACAAGGCTCCTTCTTTCTCAGGAGAAATTCGAAAAAATCGTAGAACTAACACAAAGTATTAATCCACTATATCCACTTGAAACCAAAATTTATAAAATAAGGCTCAAGGCACTTTACAACCTGGGGAGATATGAAGAACTTATAAAAGAATACGAACAATATAGCGGGCTCATTAATGACGATGAGCTTTCAACTCTGGCTGCGCTTTCTGCTCAAAAACTAAATCAAACTGACTTAGCCTTCGTTTTTGCACTACGTTCCGATAGCGAAGAGAATAAAAAAATATTATCTCAAATCTTTCTAAACCAAGGATTAGTAGAACAGGTGGATACAAGGTATCTCGAAGGTAAAAATCTTCTTCGCTACTTCTTTTTGAAGAAAAACGAAAAAGGAATTTTAGACTTTACGCCAAAAGACACAGAAGAGGCCTGGCTGAAGTTAAAATACTTAGCCCAACTTTCTGGAAGACTCCCCTTGGATTCAATATTTCAACTATATTCAGCTTCCTACAACTTCACGGAAAATGATTGGGTAACCCTCAAGAGTTATTCGCTACTCAGCAAAAATGAGATTGACAGCCTTATCATGTTTATGAATGCGAGGAGCGTTCAAGACCCAGAACTTCTCTATTTAGCCGGAGTCAAATTCATTCAGGCAGGGAAGGTTGATGACGCGAGTAACTTATTTAAATCCGCTATTGACCTGGCTGAAGACTCACTTAAACACGAAATTTACTTTCGCCTTGGAAATATAGAAGCGACAAAGGGAAACTTTAATTCTGCACTGTTCTTCTATACAAAAGCCCTGAACCTGGGGATTACATTCAAGAAGGAAATCTATTACAATTTGTCAATTTCTTTCAAAAACACGGGGCAGGTTGATTCTGCTCTGATTTATCTTGAAAAACTAATCGATGAATTCCCTGACGATGAAATAAGTCTTGAAGCATCAATAAACCTTGGATTTCAACTGGTAGAAAGACAGATTAATCCGGAGAAAGCGATCGAAGTTCTCGAAAAAATAATAGGTATTGGAACAAAAACGCAAGACTGCGAAGCCCTTTACTGGCTCTCAAGAGCCTACATGCTTAGTAATGACCTCAAAATGGCCCTGGCTACTCTAAAAAGAATTTACACCTACTATAAAGAATTTCCAGACTGGCGTGATACTGCTAAATTGGATGCAGCAAAAATACTCGTTTACTTTAACTATCGGGAAATGGCCAAAAATCTATACTACGAAATAATAAAGTCTCGCGGGCAAAACGATCCTCTATCACAGGAAGCATTGAATCAAATGGAATTCTTTAAACTTTAAAGCTTCTCTTCCTGCACTCTGAAAGGGGTTTTGGGAAAGGTATAGTTACAAAAAGCACATTTGTAGGGCGGTTTAACCACGGGATAGGAAAATTTTCTACCACAGGATGGGCATTGGACTTCGGTAAAGTTGCCACGAATTTCAGGAATCTTTTTCATTGAGGAACGACACATAGGGCAGAAGCGAGGATCTTCTTCGGAAACTATTACATATCCACAGGACTTGCACTCAAAAAAACTATTCATCTCCGAAAAAGCATTTCACTTCGTAATCAAAAGATTCGGGTGAATCGGAAGCATGAACAGCATTTACCCTCACATTAGTTCCATACTTATGTCTAATAGTGCCAGGTTCAGCCCTTGAGGGATCTGTCGCTCCTACAAGTTTTCTTAGGTCTTCAATTGCATTTTCCTTTTGCAGTAGTAAACCAATCACCGGCCCAGAAATCATAAATTCAACAAGGCCCTCAAAAAACTCTTTTCCCCTGTGAACAGCATAAAACTTTTCCGCCTCTTCCCGGGTCCACCTTTTCATGCGAATATCCAAAATATCAAAACCAGCCTTTTCCACAATGGAGATTATTTCTCCAACTACCCTTTTTTGAAAAGCATCAGGCTTAAGAAGTAAAAAAGTTCTATTCAAGTGAATATCCCTCCATCAGGGCTTTTTTGTTGAGATCATGATATTTTTTAACTCGTCTATCCACTGCCCTGTAGAGTGAATCAAGCTTTACAATATCGAACTTTTTCGCAAGAAAACCAAGAACAAACATATTTAAAACGAGAGGAGTCCCTATCCTATCTTTTACAACTTCAGTAAAAGGATAAGCAACAACCTCAAGCCCATCCACCCTTGATAAACTTTTTACGTTAAAGGTATCTACGATCACAGTTCCACCAGGCTTTACAAGTCTTATAAATTTATTGTAAGCATCCTGGCTAAGAGTAACAAGGACATCTGGATGTTGAACCTTAGGATAAGAAATTGGTTTCTTCGAGATAATTACATCCGATCGAGATGTACCCAATCTCGCCTCCGGACCGTATTCCACCGTCTGGACAATTTCCAAATTTTCTTCAATCCCCGCCGCATCGGCGAGAACCAACCCCGCAAGGATAAGACCCTGGCCACCGGAACCCGCCAGGGTTATTTCGATCTTATCTCTGTCCATTTTTCCCTCAAAATTGTTAAATAACTTTTATTTTTGTTTTCTGCAATAACTCCAATCGGAATGAAAGCCCCTTCTTTTGGCTCCGTCCCAACCATATAAGTGATCTTCTTGTACCAGTCGAGGCTCTTATACGCATCTGCCTCCAGGTTCAATCTACCGTAATAGGTTGGACAAGGACTCAATACCTCCACAAGCGAAAATCCCTCAACATTCATTGCCTTCTCAATAAGTTTTTCAAGGAGGGGGATGTGGTAAACCGTCGCACGAGCGACGAAGTTGGCACCAGCCGCTTTGGCAACTTCGCATCCGTCAAAGGATGGTTCCATGTTTCCGTAAGGGGTCGTTGTAGTGTAGGCATTAAGTGGCGTCGTGGGGGAGGCCTGACCACCCGTCATACCATAATTGTAGTTGTTCACCACAATAGCAAGCAAATCAACATTACGCTTGGCTGCGTGAACAAAGTGGTTCCCTCCAATCGCATAGGCATCTCCATCACCCATCACCACAATAACTTTTAGTTCTGGTTTGGCAAGTTTTAAACCAGTAGCGAAGGCAAGCGCTCTTCCATGGGTAGTATGAAGAGTATTGAAGTCTGCATATCCTGGCATCCTCCCCGTACAACCAATCCCGGAGATCATTGAGACCTTGTCCTTATCAAGACCCAATTTATTAACCACCTTCAAAAGGGCCTGAAATACCATTCCTATACCACAGCCAGGACACCAGACCGAGGGCATGTGATTCACTCTCAAATAATCGGTTAAAGGATGAGCCTCGCTTTTAACGCCACGATCTGTAACCCAAATAGCAAAGTCAGGACAGTGATTTTCGCATTGTTTGCAATTTATACAGGCATCTTCGTCAACCACAATAGGAAATCCCGCATGATCAAAGTCAAGAACATCTTTGGGGCATATATTAACGCATATGCCACACCTTTTACAATAATCTTTGTTTAGATGGACAGAATACAATTTTTTTTCCATAAGATTGTAAATAAGGATAAAACCGCCCTTATGGCTTGTCAAGGAACGACGCTGGATTTATAATTTTACCATGAACGAAAACAAGGTCACGGAATTAAGTAAGGATTTGTACCAGCGAATTCTCAGCGAGTTTTCAAAAAGAATCGTTGGTCAAAAAGAAGTTATTGAGCAGATTCTCATTGCCCTTTTTTCCCAGGGGCATATAGTCGTACTTGGCCTTCCAGGTCTTGCAAAGACTCTCATCGTGAAGACCATTGCCGAGCTTTTGGATATACAGTTTTCGAGAATCCAATTTACTCCGGACCTAATGCCATCGGATATAACCGGAAGTGAAATACTGGAAGAAGACCCTAATACGGGTAAAAAATACTTTAAGTTTGTTAAAGGACCTATTTTTGCTAACATTATTTTGGCCGACGAGATCAACAGAACACCCCCAAAAACCCAGTCAGCACTCCTTGAGGCCATGCAGGAATTAAAAGTAACAGTTTCAGGAAAAACCTATTTTCTTGAAAAACCTTTCTTTGTCGTCGCCACCCAAAATCCAATAGAGCAAGAAGGTACTTATCCACTCCCTGAAGCACTTCTTGACAGATTCATGATGGAAGTAAAAATCACTTACCCCTCACGAAAGGAGGAGATTGAGATTGTTAAGGAAACTACAGGACCCGAAGAGGTTACAATAAATAAAGTTATATCACGCGACGAAATCTTAGAGATCCAAAAGCTTATAAGGGAAATTCCCGCCCCCGACCACGTAGTGGAATACGCAGTAGATTTGGTCCGAAAGACAAGACCCTCGGAAAAGGAAGCTCCTGATATCGTAAAGGAGTATGTCCTTTACGGAGCGAGTCCCCGTGCCTCCCAATCTTTAATACTTGGAAGCAAAGCGAGGGCCTTTCTGAGGGGAACAATAATACCAACCATTCAGGATGTAAAGAGCCTTGCTTTGCCTGTTTTAAGACATAGAATAATACGCTCTTTTAAGGCCGAAGTTGACAATGTAGGTGTTGAGGACATCATAAAAACGCTACTATGACCATAAGGGAAATATTAGAGGAAAGAGAATACCAAATTCTCCATCCTAAAGCCAAAAAATCAAAGGAAAGTAAAAGGGCAAAAAGAGAAGATCCCTGTCCAATCAGAACAGAGTTTCAGAGGGACAGAGACAGGATAATTCACTCTAAAGCCTTTCGTAGATTAAAACACAAGACCCAGGTTTTCATACAGCCTGAAGGTGACCACTTCCGTACACGGCTTACTCACACACTCGAAGTCTCCCAAATTGCAAGAACGATAGCACGGGCACTCTTTTTAAATGAAGACCTTACAGAAGCAATAAGTTTAGGACACGATCTTGGGCATACCCCCTTTGGTCACCAGGGTGAATATGCCTTAAACGAGCTAATGAAAGACTTTGGTGGATTCAAACACCCCGAACAGGGGGTTAGGGTCGTTGAAATTCTTGAGAAGGAAGGTAGAGGTCTAAATCTTACAGAAGAAGTTAAAGAAGGGATTGCTAAACATTCCAAGGGGTTTGGAAAAATAATCAGCACCAAATCAATGGCTTCTACCTTGGAGGGCCAGATTGTCAGGATTTCCGACATAATCTCTTATGTCAACCACGATCTTGATGATGCAATAAGGGCAAAAATTTTAACAGCCGATGAAATTCCCGAAGAGTTTATAAAATACTTCGGAGATACGAGCTCGAAAAGAATTAGTTTCATGGTCTTGGATGTAATAAATTCAACGATAAAAAATGATTACAAATTCATATCAATGTCCCAAGAAACGGAAAATATGCTTGAAAGGTTCAGAGATTTTCTCAAGAGCAAGGTCTATTTTTCACCCCTTGTAGTTTCAGAATCGGAGAAGGCAAAACACGTTATCGAATTTCTCTTTAACTACTTTGTGAAACACTATAAAGAAATTCCCTTTTACGAGAGCATTAAGAGCAAGGTCAAAGACTACCCGCCACAGAGAGCAGCATGTGACTATATTTCGGGAATGACTGACCGATTTGCCCTTCTCGTCTTTGAGGAGAAATTTATTCCGAAAGCCTGGAGCATGTTTTAAACAAACTTCATTTTTCAGTAATGAGAATTTCAAAAGAAGAACTGAAAAAGCGCGTAATAAAAGCCTATTCAATCCTTAAGAGCTGTACCCTTTGTCCACGAAAATGCAGAGTCAACAGACTTAAGAACGAAATCGGCATTTGCAGGACTGGAAGCAAAGCGATAGTTTCATCCTTTGGCCTTCACTTTGGTGAAGAAAGGGTCTTAGTTGGAGGAAGAGGTTCTGGTACAGTGTTTTTCTCAGGGTGTTCCCTTCGTTGCGTTTTTTGCCAAAATTATACTATAAGTCAATACGTTGAGGGTACACCTATTTCAAATTTAAACCTGGCCAAAATATTTATACTCTTACAAAAACAAGGGGCAATAAACATAAATCTGGTAACCCCAACTCATGTCGTGCCCATGATTCTTGAAGCCCTTTATATAGCTTACAATGAACTCAAAATTCCCATCGTATATAACTCCAGCGGATATGATTCCATAGAAACACTGAAACTGCTCGACGGAGTTGTAGACATCTACATGCCGGATTTCAAGTACGGTGACAACGCAAAGGCTCTTAAATACTCGGGAGTAAAAAACTATTTTGACGTGGCAAAAGAGGCAATTAAAGAAATGCAAAGGCAGGTTGGCGACCTGACTATTGAAAATGGTATCGCAAGTAAAGGTCTTTTGGTGCGACACCTGGTACTACCTAATGGACTTGCCGATTCCAAAAAGGTCCTTGATGTAATAAAGAATGAAATTTCAAACAACGCTTACGTAAATGTTATGGACCAGTATTATCCTACTTACCGTGCCTATGAATTTCCCGAACTCTCAAGGAGAATAACCTTCAAAGAATACGAGGAAGTAAGAAATTACGCCCTATCTCTTGGATTAAGGCTTGCCTGTTAATTCACTTAAATCTGGAGACTTTTAATCAATAGTTGAGTTATTGATTATCTTAAAAGCTATCATTATAATTATAGACAGGGAGGTTGATGTGAAGAAATTTTTTGCATTCATAGTGGGAGTTGGTATTGGGGCATTCCTAATAAGCCTGATTTCTCCTGCAGCTGGTAAGGAAGTAAGAAAAAAGTTTAAGGCAACTCTAAAAAAACCAGATCCCCGTGATAAAATTGCAAAAATAAAAGCGATTTATTCTAAATTTCAGGTAGATTAAGGATGCTTTTTAAGAAAAAGAAAGAATTAGAGCCCGCTAAAAAAGAAGTTCCTGAAGGTCTTTTTGTTAAGTGTGAAAAATGTGGCGAAATGCTTTACAAAACCGTACTGGAGAAAAACTTCCTCGTTTGTCCCAAATGTGGCTATCACTTCCGCGCAAATGTTGAAATTTACAAGAAACTTCTCCTTGATGATGGGGAATTCGAAGAACTTATAGCCTCTCACCTTGAAAGCGACGACCCGTTAAACTTCCCCGATTATAAAAACAAACTGGAACAGGCCAAGAAAAATACTGGCCTTAAAGAGGCTGCCATTGCAGGGATAGGTAAAATTAACGGGAAAAAAGCGGTATTTTTTTTGACAGATTTCAGATTTCTCGGCGGAAGCATGGGGTCAGTTTATGGTGAGATATTTTATAGAGCCTGTGAGACTGCTAAGGAAAGGAAAATTCCCCTTATATCTGTAACCTCCTCTGGTGGAGGGGCGAGGATGCATGAAGGCATCTTCTCATTAATGCAAATGGTAAAAACCACCCTTGGGGTTGAGATGTTAAACGAAGCAAGAATACCATTTATTTCCGTCGTCTGCGACCCTACCATGGGAGGTGTGATGGCCTCCTTTGCCTCCCTCGGTGACCTCAACATAGCAGAGCCTGGCGCCCTTCTGGGTTTCGCCGGACCTCGTGTTATTGAGCAGACTATAAAACAAACCCTTCCACCAGGTTTTCAGAGGAGCGAATTTCTTTTAGAGAAAGGTTTTCTTGATATGGTTGTACCAAGAAAGGAATTGAAAGAAACCCTTTCCAAAATATTATCTTATTTGGGGGTTAAAAATGGCTGAGGTTAGACTTGTAAATGTCACGAAGATCTTTCCCCGTGGAAATGCAGGGGTCAAAAACGTTACTTTTGATGTTGCAGATGGAGAGTTTTGCGTTATTCTTGGCCCATCGGGTTGTGGAAAGACCACAACCCTCAGGCTAATTGCAGGACTTGAATATCCTACCAGTGGCGAAATCTACATCGGTGACCGGCTCGTGAATAATGTAGAACCAAAAGATAGAGAGATTGCGATGGTTTTTCAAAATTACGCCCTTTACCCACATATGACCGTATACGAAAACATGGCCTTCGGTTTGAAAATGAGAAAAGTCCCAAAGGAAGAGATACACAGAAGAATAATGGAGGCAGCTGAATTATTGGATATAAAGAATCTTCTCGACCGCAAGCCACGGGAACTTTCCGGTGGTCAAAGGCAAAGGGTAGCAGTTGGAAGGGTTATAGTAAGGCATCCCAAGGTATTTCTCTTTGATGAGCCACTCTCAAACCTTGATGCCAAAATGAGAGTTAAGATGAGAGCAGAACTTAAGAGAATACATGAACAGCTCAAGACCACAACAATTTACGTAACCCATGACCAGGTTGAAGCTATGACTTTGGGGCAGAAAATAGTTTTAATGAAAGATGGCGAAATTCAGCAAATCGGTGATCCTATGACCCTTTATGAGCACCCAGTAAATAAGTTCGTAGCCGGATTCATTGGGGCTCCTCCTATGAATTTCATAGAGGGAGAATTGAATGAAGAAAGCGGGAAAATTGTGTTTTATTCTTCCATAGGGAAGTATCCCATCCCAGAAAACGTCGCACTTAGATTGAAGGACAAAGCGGTTAAAAAAGCAATATTAGGAGTAAGGCCAGAGGATATAATCCTCAACCAGGGAGATTTTAGAGCTCAGGTTGAATTTTACGAACTTCTTGGAAACGAAACCATAGTTTACTTAAGAAGTGAAGAACAATCTTTAACGGCAAGAGTCCATGCATCCTATGTCCCAAAAACCGGAGAAAACATCACTTTTACCTTTTCTGGAAAAATCCATATCTTTGACAAAGAGACGGAGGAAAACTTATCAAGGCATTAAGCATAATTAAGCGTTTCTTCGAGAAAATTCAAGAAGACGAGCTTTTTAGCAAAGCTTCCTCACTTTCTTATATGACTGTTTTTGCTTCGGTACCAGCTATCTCCTTGGTTTTCTTTCTCTTTGCAAGATTTGCCGTTTTTTCAGACCTTTATGACAAATTTAAAAACTTTCTTTTCACCTACTTCATCCCACAAAGTGGTATAGCCTTCGAAAAAAAGCTTGACGAACTTATAAAAAACATCGGTTCACTCGAAATCTTTGGTGTCCTCGCCCTTATAATAACCACTATCCTTGTCGTTGAC
Organism: uncultured bacterium; assembly: GCA_964654765.1. GTDB lineage: Bacteria > Hydrothermota > Hydrothermia > UBA1063 > UBA1063 > UBA1063. The sequence goes on from CAZZKY010000035.1 coordinate 17,047, forward strand.
TCCATAGAGGGAAACATAAACAGGATATGGGGAATTAAGAAAAAAAGGCCTTTACTCATAAAAATAGCCTCCTACTGGGCTTTTATCAGCCTCGTTCCCATTTTAATTGGTCTCTCGCTCTACATTTCCACGCGTTTTGCATCCTTTGGCTTTTTAAAAGTACTTGGCGAATCTCTCCTATTCAGGTCTGTACAGTATATTTTTTTACCCTTCTTTATAACTGTAATCGCCTTCTGGATTATTTACTTTTTCTTACCCAACGCAGAGGTCAATCCCCTCGCCGCCTTAGGTGGAGCAGCTTTCGGTGCCTTTTTATGGGAGATAACAAAATACGCTTTTGATGCTTACATAATCTACTTTTCCACCATACCTAAGTTTTATGGAACTCTTGGAAACATTCTGGTCTTCATCTTTTGGATTTACCTCTCGTGGCTTTTTTTGCTCCTTGGAGCAGAAGTTGCCGTTTTTTTAGAAGGCGATCCAGGGGCTAAAGTTACTCCTTCTCTGCTCTTGGTTGTCCTATTAATAACCTATAAAAAGTTTGAAAAAGGAGAACCTATCACTCTTAAGGACGTCACAACCCACCTCAAGATAAACCTTGCAAAGAGCAGGTTTGCCTTTAGAACCCTTGAACTCTACAATCTCATAGTGGAGATAAAGAAAGGCCACTTTGTACCAGTAAAACACCCCGAGAAAATGCTCATAAAAGACCTTATAAAGACGATTGGCGTCTTAAATTTCGATTCAAATGGCCTTCTAAAAACGGAGATTAAAGCCCTTGAATTCATTCAACAAAAAATAGAATCAGGGATAGAAAATCTGAGCATAAAGGAGGTATTGCCATTAGTACAGGAATTATAATAGCACTAAATACAGCTTCAATGGAAGAAGCGTTAAGGTGGGTGGATATAATTGGCAATGATCAAGATTTCTACAAGGTCGGCCTTCCCCTGTATTTGAAGTATGGGAAAAAAATTATTGAGGAACTGAGAAAAAGGCACAAAAGAATCTTCCTCGACCTTAAGCTCCATGACATTCCTTCAGTTGTAGCCCAAAGTTTTGAATCCTTTGAAAGAGAAGAAGTGGAAATAGTTACCGTCCATATCTCTGGTGGTTCAGAAATGCTAAAAAGAGCCAGAGAAGAAGCCTACAAACGAGGTATTGCCCTGGCAGGTGTTTCCGTCTTAACCAGCCTTTCAAGGCTCGAGATCCAGAGACTATTCGCATATCCATGTGAAGTAGAAAGAATCGTTGAAAGTATGCTTAATGTCGCCTGTGAGTGCGAAATTGACTATGCCGTACTCTCCGGAATCGAAGTTTCCAAATTGGGCCATAGATTTTTAGGTAAAATCGGATTTATTGTACCTGGAGTCAGAATGGAGGAGGAAGAGGTTGACGACCAAGCAAGGGTTATAACGCCCCAGCAGGCAAAAACACTGGGTATTAGCTATATCGTCGTTGGAAGGCCAATCACCCACAGTCCCGACCCCGTTGAGGCCTTGAAGAAGTATAAAAGAGCATTATCGTGAAATGTTCTGGATTTTAAGCCTAATATCTTATTTTGTACCACTCACCACAGAGGATTTTCTAAAACCCCAATTTCAAAAGCCCACAGTTGACAGAATTTATATTCAGGAAATCCCATTCCAGCCTTACAGATACCTTCGGTTTTGGAATTATAATGAACTCGACAACCGAAGCGGAAAAATTGATTTTATATTCTTTAAAGACTCTTTGAGGCTCCCCGAGGTGCTCCTTTATTCAGTGAGGGGCGAGGGGTCTTCCGAAGTCGGAGGGTTTCTTAAAACCCCCATTGAAAAAACCGAACACCAGTTAGTGATTCTTTATTCAAATCTTAAGATTGTAGATTCCAGTGCTTCCTTTACATTGCTGGCCTTCAAAAACACCGGTAAAGTTAATTTCAACATCTCTTATGCGCAAATAGAGGGCAAAAACGGTTACGCGCTTTCATTTTCCTTTAAGAATCTCTTCGCTTTTTATAGGCATGGCGAATTTAACGAAGCAGGGCTGGGATTTACAATAAAAAATCTATCAGCATACTTCAAACTCGATGGAAAGATCCACAATGCAATAATCCACTATAAGGGAATTTCGCTTGGCCTAAGCTATTGCGAAAAATTATACCCGTACATCGATGTTAAAAATACTTTCAATTTTATTACCTTAAGAATCGGGTACGCTGCTCAAAATTTTTACAACCGGCTCGAAAGCCCTATTTATGCGTCAGTAAAACTGGAGAAAAACGGTTATTTTGCAAGCATCGATGGAAAAATTGGGAAAGAAGGGGTCTACTACTTGGAAAATGGGGAATTGAAAGGCGGGCCCTACATTGCAGGAATTTCCTGCGGCATTCAAAAAGAATATCTTCGATTATCTTTCCACTACTTTAAACCAAGCCAAAGTAAACTTGCCCTTAGGATTTCGCCTTCTTTTGACCTCAAAAAGGGCGAAGTTGCATTAGAACCCGTTGCAACAGCCTTCTATGACCACAGATCTAAAACTCTGAATGGAAAAATCGGTTTCTCGCTGTTTCTCTTTAAGACAATGGAAGCGAGATTTTCTTATGATCTTTCAAAGGGCGCCGCTTTCGGTATCGGCGTCAATCTTTTTGACTAAAATTATAAGGTGGATAAAAAATACCCTCTTCGGTAATTATTGCAGAAATAAAATTACAGGGAGTCACATCAAAGGCATAATTTAAAACATCAACTTCATCAGGAGCAATCTGCTTTTCACCTACAAAAATTACCTCCCTCTTGTTTCTCTCTTCTATGTTGATTTCTTCACCACTTCCGACAGCAGGATCAATAGAACTGGTAGGTGCAACCACATAAAAGGGAACCCCATGCTCCTTTGCAAGAACGGCAAGCATGTAGGTACCAATTTTATTGGCAGTATCCCCATTTCTTGCGATTCTGTCAGCACCGACGAAAATTGCATCAATCTTTTCTTTCTTCATCACAAAAGCAGCAGAATTATCCGTTATAAGGACCGGTCTAATTCCATTCTCAAGGAGTTCCCAGGTAGTCAACCTTGCACCCTGAAGTACAGGTCGAGTTTCAAGGGCAAAAACCTTCTCGATCTTTCCCTGCTCATAGCCTTTATAAATCACCCCCAATGCAGTGCCTATGTGGTTAGTTGCAAGATAACCTGTATTGCATATAGTCATAACCTTGGCCCTTTCAGGAAGTAGAGAAACCCCATACTGAGCCATTCTTTCACAACTTTCGGCCTCTTCCTTTTCTATCTTAATTGCTTCTCTCATTAATAGATCCACGAGGGATGATTTGTCCTTTATTTCAGGGTTTTTGATTATTCTCTCCATCCTTTCCAACGAATGAAACAAATTAACAGCGGTAGGTCTTGTTTTTCGAAGTTCATTTATGCTACTTAAACCTATCTCCCTGATTCTTTCTATTTCATCAATATCAAGGCTCCTTATTACCTGTACAATGGCATAGGCAGCAAAAATACCAATAAGGGGTGCACCACGCACCTTCAAATTAACAATGGCATCAATAGCATCCTGCAGAGTATAAACATACTCAAAGCGAACGATTTCAGGTAGTCTGGTCTGGTCCAATACTTTTATAGTGTCCCTGAAACACTCAACTGGTTTAATCATCGCCTCACCACGTCAATCCTTTTTCCAGAAAAATCGCAATAAAGATTAAAATCCAGGGGGTATCCCTGCCCCTCCAAATCGCCGTGAAAATCCGTCCCACCTGTTATTAAAAGGCCATTCTTAAAGGCAATCTCTTTTAATTTATCTTCCACATAGTTTGGATTTTTAGGGTGAAAGACCTCTATCCCGTCAATCCCTTTCAAAATTGAGATGTCAATAACCTCGTCCATCCTATTTAAAATCCCAGGGTGGGCCAGAATAGCTATACCGCCACTCTTGTGAATAATATCTATAGCTTCTTCCACAGAGATCTTGAACTTTTTTACGTAAGCTGGTCCTGAATCTCCAATGTACTTTTCAAAAGCTTCCTCCATACTCGATACAAAACCCTTTTCCAGTAATTCCCTTGCGATGTGGGGTCTTCCTATCGCTTTATTTTCCTCAAACTTTGAAATGTCAGGATTAATCTCAATACCCAATTCTTTCAATTTTTCTACCATTTTCCAAAATCTTTCCTTTCTTGCCTTTCTAAAAGTCTCAAGATAACTTATCAGATACTCCGAGTTAACATCTATGAAATAGCCCAAAACATGAACTTCCTCCCCTTTATATTCTGCTGAAAGCTCGACACCAGGTATAAGCTCCATATTCAATTTAAGGGACTCAACCTCAGCCTCCGCTAAAGCCTCCACTGAATCGTGGTCAGTAATAGAGAAGACCTTTATCCCCTTTGAGTAAAGCAAATATACCAGCTCTCTCGGCGAATAAACCCCGTCAGATTTCGTAGTATGAGTATGAAGGTCACATCTTTGCATAATCTCAGTTTAAAGGAAAAAGTGCGGATTTTAAAGGGATTTAAGAGTTTGAAAGTTTACAAAACCGACAATAAATTAAACCCCTCACAAAGCTCTTCGAGCTTAAAATACAGGGTAAAATTTAAATAACCAAACAATCTTCGCCTACAAGCCAAATTTTCCGCTTAAAGGGCTTAATCTACACTGACCATAGAAATACTCACATAGTACTTTACAAAACTTGAAATTTTATCGAGCTTGGAGTAAAAGAACATCTTTTTCGGAATTTTTGTGCATCTTTAGCATTTAGTAATGTTACCTCATTCTTGTTGTTAAACAAAGCCCTTTAAAAGGGTGTTGCTCACTCCTATTTCCTTGTGAATTTAAAGGGCGGTGTGCATGTGTGTTGGAGTAGTAGGTTTAAATCCTTAAAGATTGAAATTCAGGAATTGAAGAGTAAAATTACAATGTTAACATTAAAGGAGAGTTTATATGGGGTGCGGTTGTTTACGCAATTTCTTATTCTTGGAAAACAATATCTTGAGGTTCGCCTCGCCATCAAAAAAGACAAAGAAGCTTTAAAGCGCTTAGATCCAGCCTTTGAAAGCCCTTACCAGTACCTATTCCATGCAGGTTTCCAGTCCCTTAAACTCTATAGGTATTCTCATATGTTTTACGAAGCGGGTTTCCGGTTTATAGCCTTCGCCATATATCACCTTTCAAGAATATTATATGGCGTTGACATCCATCCAGCTGCTATTATAAAGCCAGGGGTTGTGATAGACCATGGGGTCGGATTAGTCATTGGCTCAACGGCGGTAGTAGGAAGCGGCACCATACTCTACCATGGAGTTACCCTCGGCTCAAAAAATCTCTCAACGGGTAAGCGTCACCCCACCCTTGGCAGAAATGTCTTTGTGGGGGCTGGTGCAAAGATACTCGGGCCTGTTAAAATCGGCGATGGAGCTAAAATCGGAGCAAACAGTGTAGTCCTTAACGATGTACCAGAGAATGCCACGGCGGTAGGGATCCCAGCTAAGATCATTATAAAAAAGGACATAACTACTAAAAATTCAAAAAATTCCGATGACTCAAACTGCCTTTATGAAGACGAGGAGGGCCACTGTCTTCGTCTATATATAAACTACTGAGTGCCACAAGAGGTAAAATAAATGGCAAAAAATCAACGCGATCTTCTGTCGACCTTATCTTTAATAAAAATTGGTGATACACCACTTGTTTACCTTCGAAAATACAAAATATTCGCAAAACTCGAAAGATACAACCCTACCGGTAGTGTAAAAGATAGAGCTGCCTATTTCATGCTATATCAAGCCATCAAAGAAGGCAAAATAACGGGACAAACCACCATCGTGGAACCTACCAGCGGAAACACAGGAATATCCTTAGCCTGGCTGGCCACTCAATTGGGTCTAAAGGCAATCTTAACAATGCCAAGAACAGTTTCAATCGAAAGGATTAAGCTCTTACAAGCCCTTGGGGCAAAAATAATATTAACGGAAAACCTCGAAGAAGCTGCTAAAGAAGCCAAGGAAATTTGCAAAAAAGCCAAAGGGTTTATGCCCAATCAATTCGAAAATCCAATGAACGTTGTAGCACACTTTACTACAACAGGTCCAGAAATACTCAAACAAATGGGCTATAGAATAGATGCCTTCGTTGCAGGTGTAGGCAGTGGGGGAACTTTAACAGGAGTTGGCAAATTTCTCAAGCAGTTCAATAGCTCCATTAAAATCATTGCCGTTGAACCAAAACAATCTGCAATATTGAGTGGCGGACCTCCTGGAAATCATAAAATACAAGGCATAGGCGCTGGTTTTAAACCAAAAATTCTTGATTTCCAGATAGTAGATGAAGTCTTACAGGTAGACGACGAAGAAGCATTGCGCTGGACATCTAAACTCTGGAAGGAGGGAATTTTTGTAGGAATATCTTCAACGGCCAACCTCATTGCATCTTTAAGAATTAAGGAAAAGTATAATTTTGAGAGGGTTGTGACCATTTTCCCAGACGATGGATCAAAATACGTTTCACTTTTCCAATAGATAAAATAGTTAATTAGCCAACAATTAGCCAAAAGCAGTTGGAGTATCTCTAACGGAAAGACAATTTTTCAGAACGCCGAGTGTTTGACTTTACGAAATCAGTTTTATATAATTTTCCCGATGGAGTTGTCACCTACATTTGTCTTGCTCAATCCGTATCTTTCAGGCATAAAATATCTTTTCTCTAATTTTGCCAATAATAACGTCCCCCGGTGTTAAGGGGGACGGCCTGCTAAACCCATAAAAATTCCGTTATCCTGTTAATTCCCGAAAGGAGGTGAAGCCATGTTAGAATTTGAAATCTTTGCACATTTAAAGAACGAAAGGGTAAAAATGGCAGTCAGGGTCCAATCCCTGATTGTAAAAATATTAAGAGACTATTTACACGAAAGGGGGTTCTCGGAAATCCTACCCGTTATAATTTCCCGGGTTACTGACCCCTTATCAGAGGTTAAAAAGACGATATCCTTTGAAATTTATGGACAATATTACCAGCTCACAAAAAGCATGATCTTTCACAAAAGAATGGCTCTTTTCAACTTAGACAAGATATTTACCTTTTCCCCTAACATAAGGATTGAAGAAGAAAAAAAGAGTTTAACTCGAAGACACCTTTTGGAGTTTATTCAGCTTGACGTAGAAGTAAAAAATGCAAAGATGTACGATGTAATGGGGCTTGTTGAGGATATGCTCTGCCATCTCTTTGAAAGATTAAGAATAGAAGCGAAAGAGGAGCTTGCTTACTTAGGCAGGAATCTACCCGATCTTAAAACGCCTTTTCCAATATTCGAATTTGAAGAGGTCTATTCCCTTTACGGTGAGGATTACGAAAGCATAATATCCGCTAATTCAACATTTCCCATTTGGGTCGTTCACTTTCCCGAATCAAGACGCGAATTTTACTACAAGACCATGCCTGGAACAGGAAAAATGGCAGACTTTGACCTTATATATCCCTATGGTTACGGTGAAGCTATTTCCGGAGGCGAACGAGAAGACGATAGAAAAAACGTTCTCAGGAAACTGGAGAACAAAAACTTGGATTACCTAAAAGATTTCTATATAAAGTTGTTGGACGCTGGAGTTCCTCCCTCTGCAGGTTTCGGAATAGGTATAGAGAGACTTACCATGTTTGTCTGTGGACTTGACCATATTATTTACACAAAGTTATTCCCAAAATTGCCAGTCAGGGAAGTGCAATTTATTTAAAAGGAGGGGTTATGCAAGACTTTGTTCTCTATCACAAAGAAGAGGTCCTGGAATATTTAAAGGATCATTCCGAAGTTAAATTTTGCAGATTCCTCTTCGTCGACGTCCTTGGAAGACTTTTAAGTTTCACAGTTCCTTCAAAAGAAGTTGAAGATGCATTCAATAATGGAAAGGGTTTCGACGGGAGTTCAGTTGAGGGATTTGCAAGAATTTTTGAGTCTGATTTGTTGTTCATCCCTGATCCGAAAACCTTTAGAGTGTTACCATGGAAGTATGAACTGGCCGGTGAAGTATGGTACGAAGCTCTAATGTTTGGAGATATATATGATGCTGAAGGTAATAGATTCGAAGGAGACTCCCGATACGCTTTAATGAAAACAATTGAACAAACAAGAGAAGCTGGCGAACCTTTTATCGGACCTGAAATTGAATTCTTCCTCTTTGAAAATGATAAGAGCGTTAAACTTTTAGATGCTGGCGGATACTTTTACAGTGGTAAATGGGGCGAACTTAGAAAGCTCGCCATGATCTATTTAGAGAAAATGGGTATCCCTGTTGAATGTGATCACCATGAGGTTGCACCAAGTCAGCACGAAATTGATTTGAAATACGAAAATGCCTTAGAGACCGCAGACAGAATCATGCTGGCAAAGTATGTCCTCAAGAGAACGGCGGAGAGACTCAACCTTTTTGTTTCCTTTATGCCAAAACCTGTAACTAACCTTCCTGGCAATGGTATGCATCTTCACATCTCCCTTTTTAAAAACGGAGAAAACCGTTTTTACTCACCTTCTGGACTTTCCGACTTTGGAAAACGCTTTGCTATGGGTCTCATCAAGTACGGGAAAGAAATTCAGCTGGTTTTGAACCAATGGGTAAACTCATACAAAAGGTTAAGGCCAGGGTATGAAGCTCCATGCTATCTGGCGTGGGGGACTAAAAACCGATCCCTTTACATAAGAGTCCCTAATTTTAGAAAAGATAGCAAGAACTCCTATAGAATTGAACTGAGAAGCCCCGATCCCGCCTGTAACCCATATCTCGCCTTTGCTCTTATTTTAAAAGCGGGGCTTAAAGGAGTTGAAGAGGGAATCCCCATCTCAGAACCTCAACAAGTGAATGTTTACGAACTCTCAGAAGAAGAGAGAATATTGAAGGGCATTGAAAACCTAAACTCCAACTTGAAGGAAGCACTTGAACTTTTCAAATCCAGCCAGCTCTGTAAAGAAGTTTTGGGTGAACATATACATCAGAAATTGATTGAAAATAAAGAAAAAGAGTGGGAGTCCTACATAAGCGAGGTTGGTACAAGATATGAAAACGAGGTGAGCGAGTATGAAATAGATAAATACCTGCCAATCTTGTAAAAATTAAAGATTATTAAGCATATTTTGAATTTCAAGGAAGAACCGGTAAAATATACACTGGCACTGGGGGAGCTGGGTAAAAGCCCGGCTGAGAGGCCTGCCTTAAAGGCGACCCCTCGAACCTGATCCGGGTAATGCCGGCGAAGGGAAAGTGCCAGTAACTTTCCCCTTGGCTCAGCCCTCCCCCGTAAAGCCAAAGGAGGAAAAAAATGGGGGAGACTTTAATTGAAACACTAAGATCTGGTAAAATCCCCGAAAAGTTTGTAGAAATCTGTAAAAAAGAAAAGGTAGACCCTGAGTTAATGGCCCGTGAAGTGGTCTCAGGTACTGCAGTCGTTGTCGGTTATCGTACGGGAAGAAATCCTTTTATCCTCTCTAATTATACCCGCACCAAAGTAAATGCTAATATTGGCACGAGCACCAATAGGTCAAGCCTTCCTGAAGAGCTGGAAAAGCTTAAGGCAGCCTTAGATGCAGGTACTGACGCAGTCATGGATCTTTCGCTATCGGAGGACTTAAAAATTATTAGAAGAAAAATTCTTGAAAATTCTACTGTACCAGTGGGGACTGTACCTATCTACGAGGCTGCAACACAGGCAAGGATTAAGCGAGGCGCAGTAGTTAGACTGGATGTAGAGGAGATCTTCGATATCCTTGAACAACAAATGGAAGAAGGCGTTGACTTTATGACCATTCATGCAGGAGTGACGAGAGAACTTGTTATGAAACTGAAAGAACACCCAAGACTAGAAGGTATCGTCTCCCGAGGTGGTGCAATACTCTCTGCCTATATCAAAACCTATAACAGGGAAAACCCGCTGTTTGAACATTTCGATCGTCTGCTAAAATTAGCCAGAAAGTACGATGTCGTTCTCTCCCTCGGCGATGGTATGAGACCTGGTGCAATAGAAGATGCAGGGGATTACTTTGAGGTAGGCGAGCAGAAGATCCTCGGAGAACTGGTTCTAAAGGCAAGAGAAGCAGGTGTTATGACCATCGTTGAAGGTCCCGGACACGTTCCCCTCCACAGAGTAAAGGAAGCAGTAGAGAGAATGAAAAAATTAACCCACGGTGCACCTCTTTACCTCCTTGGACCTGTCGTGACTGACATAGCACCTGGATTCGACCACATCACAGGTGCGATAGGTGGCGCCATCGCTGCCTGGGCTGGTGTTGAATTCTTATGTTATGTAACCCCTGCTGAGCACCTTGGACTTCCTACGGCAGAAGATGTAAAACTCGGAGTAATCGCTGCAAGAATTGCCGGACATGCCGCCGACATTGCTAAAGGCATAAAAGACGCGGACAAATGGGATAAGGAAATGTCGAGAGCGAGAAAAGAACTCGATTGGGATACCATGATGGCCTTATCTATCCATCCAGAGACTTCCAGAAAACTGAGACTCGAAAAGTCGGGCGAAGGTCCTTGCACAATGTGCGGTGAATACTGTGTGTTTCTTATTAACAAAGATTAATGGAAATGAACATTAGAGAACGTGCCAAAAAAGCCCTTGAAAATATAAGGGAATTAGGCCCACTCGTTCACAATATTACCAACTACGTCGCTGCGAACTTTCAGGCAAATGTTCTTCTGGCTATCGGAGCCTCCCCCGTTATGGCACACTCCAAAGACGAGGTGGAAGATATGGTTGCCATTGCAAACGCCATCGTACTCAATATAGGGACACCTACAAAAGAAATCCTAAATTCAATGATAATCGCAGGGAAAAAAGCAAACAATCTTAAAAAACCCGTTATACTTGACCCCGTGGGAGTAGGTGCCACAAAATTTAGGAACTATTTAGTTGAGAAGATACTGGGTGAAGTAAAGGTAAACATAATAAGAGGGAATGCCTCTGAGATAGGAGCAATTTGCGGTCTGGAAGGCAAGACTAAGGGTGTTGACTCCATAATAAAACCAGAAGAGGTTCTTGAGTCCGCTATTGAATTTAGCAATAAAACAGGAACCATTGTCGCAATTTCAGGGACGACAGACTACATTATAAAAGGAGATAATATCTTCGAATGTCACAATGGAGTGCCTCTGCTTGGGAAAATAACTGGCTCTGGCTGCGCTGTGACATCAATTATAGGAGCCTTTTCCGCTGTGGAAGAGGATAAAGCCCTTGCTTCCCTTTTCGGTCTTGCACTCTTTGGGGTGGCAGGGGAAATCGCATCTAAGAGTGCCACAGGCCCCGGGAGTTTCTACTCCCTCTTAATTGACAAGCTTTACAATTTAACACCTGAGGAATTTTCAGAAAACTTAAAGTTTAAGATAAAAAGGAGCTAACTATGAAAGAGAGAAAAATAACTGAAATCATAATCAGAAACCATTTTAATCACCTTTTAAGTGCCATAGAAAGTGATATAATCATTGCCGGAGGTGGTCCTTCCTCCTTAGTGGCCGGATATTACCTGGCCAAGGCGGGTAAAAAAGTTACGATTCTCGAAAAGAAACTGTCCCTTGGTGGAGGAACCTGGGGAGGAGGAATGGGTTTCAAATTTGCGGTAGTCGAAGAGGAATGCCTCCCCATCCTGAATGACATGGGCATAAGGTACAAAAAAGAGGAAGAGGACCTCTATTCCGTTGACTCCATAGAATTAGCCAGCGGCTTAATCTTTAACGCAATAAAGGCGGGAGCAGAAATCTTCAACCTTATTTCTGTGGAAGATTTAGTCGTAAAAGATAACAGAGTTCAAGGTGTAGTAATCAACGCATCGCCAATAGAGATTGCAAAGCTTCACGTAGACCCCATAACCCTATTGGCAAAGGCAGTAGTCGACGCCACGGGACACGACCTTGAGGTGGTTAAAGTTTTAATTAAAAAGAACGGTGTGAAATTAAATACCGAAACGGGCGAAATTATTGGTGAAAGGTCTATGGATGCTGAAGAAGGAGAAAAAATCACTGTTGAGAAAACAGGTGAAGTATTTCCTGGTCTATACGTTGTCGGAATGGCTGCCTGCGCCTGTTTCGGAGGGCCGAGAATGGGGCCTATTTTCGGAGGTATGTTATTATCAGGCAAAAAGCTGGCAGAAATGCTAATTGAGAAACTATGAAGGACATATTAAAGCTATATCTCATTGCTGATTACCTTTACTACGATGAAAATTTTTATGATAAAGTCAAAGAGGCAATTAAAGGCGGAGTGACGGCAGTTCAATTTAGATTTAAGGGTATAGAAGACAGGCTGGCCTACGAAATCGCCAAAAATTTAAGAGAAATTTGTGAAGAAAACGGCGTTGCCTTTTTCATAAACAACAGGCCTGATTTCGCTATTCTTCTTGATGCAGACGGAGTACACGTTGGTCAAGATGATTTACCTGTTCATGAAGTTAAAAGGATTGCTTGTGGAAAAATCGTTGGAGTTTCAGTAGGAAATGAATTTGAATACGAAAAGGTCAAGGATATGCCCTTCGATTATTTAAGTTTTGGCTCTGTTTTCTCAACACCTACTAAATCCGATGCAGGAGAACCCATTGGTTTAGAAAGGCTGAAGAGACTTGTAGAGATCACACCAGACGTCCCCAAAATTGCCATAGGAGGAATATCTGAAGAAAACGCCCTCAGCGTGATAAAGACAGGGGTATGCGGTATAGCTGTATCCAGTGCCATAATGAAATCAACCAGTCCCTACGAATCTGCGAAAAGACTGAGAGAAATTGTTGAGAATGGATTGAAAGACCGAAACCCAAAAGCAAATTTTTGACCTTTACAATTCACATCGCATACAAAAGCATTTAATATTATAATAACATCAAAAGTGAAATTACCTTTAATTTACGAGAGTCTTACCAGATTTTTACAACCCTTAAAAAGGTACTCCCCTTCGCCGTTTTTACCCTTGCAAAATAAACACCCGCTTTCAATGCAGATAGATCAAAAGAAATTTTATGCACTCCACCATCAAGTTTCTCATCAAAAGCTCTGATAACCCATCTACCTGTTATGTCAAATAGATCTATTTCGACCCTGCTTTCACTAAATAAACTCAAGTTTAAAAAAGCAGTATTTGTGAAAACCTGTTGACTGAGCCAAGCTTCAAAATGTTCATAAGAAACTGTTTCTGAAATTCGGGAATAATAACCAGAAGCGATGCATAAAATGTCTCCGTTCCTCAAACCCGCTAAGATGTCAAAGGTACCGTCTCCGTCAACATCTCCGATTGGAAATACTGATTCCACAGCACTCGGCATATCTTTGTTCCAGATAACGTCACCATTAACGCCACTTATCAAAACCAGCCTGTTAACAGTATAACCAGTACCACCAATCACATCAGGATAGCCATCGCCATTCACATCCGGAATTGCAACCATACTGAAAGCAGCATCCCCAGATGGGAAATTCCAGACAGGGGCGCCCGACCTGGAATCAATAGCAGTGAAGTTCGGTACTGCTGCTCCTGAAGGTAATAGTTCACAATGTCCATTTCCATTTACATCATCAAGAAAATTGAGGTCAGTTACAATACCACCGGTTGTATACATCCAGAGTAAACTTCCGTCAGCTCCACTTAACGCTACAACCTCACCGCTACCTAATCCTGCTGCAATATCAGTGAATCCGTCATTATTTATGTCTTGTATTGGCACAACGGTCCAAACAGCCCCGCCAAGATTCTTGCTCCAAATTGGAATCCCGTTCACTCCGTTCAGGAGGTTCACCCAATATGCATAGCTTCCACCATCAGCAGTTCCTGCTGCCACTTCAGGATACCCATCATTGTTTATGTCTCCAACAGTTCTGACTGAGAATACAGGGTAACCGAGATACCTTTGCCAAAGTATATTACCTGTGGCCCCGCTGAACATGAACACCCTTTTTGGTCCTGTGTTATAACCGTCATCCCCAGTTGCAGCGAGAATTTCTACCTTTCCATCTCCATCCAGGTCTGGGGCGTAAGAGACCTCATATACCCAACCTCCCCCTCCATACTGATGAGTGTCATACTGCCAGATTACACTACCGTCCTTCCCAGAAATGGCGTATACTTTTCTACTCCCCCATCCTGCTCCCAAAATAACGTCGGAGAATCCATCCTCATTAAGATCGGGAACTACCACAAGACCACGCTCAGTGTAACAGGTTTTATCTGCAAACCTCCACAGTACATCGCCTTCTTGGTATCCGTTCCCGTGGATTAGATAAAGGGTATCATTTTCAGAAACAGCCACCGCATCGTCTTTTCCATCACCATTTACATCAGGAATTGACTTTATAGACCTTATATGGTTGTAAACTATTCCTCCTCTTGCCTGATAGTACCATATTATGTCTCCACCAACGAAGGTTGTATCAATACAATTCCCAATAAGATTTACAAGAATCACCTCTTCATCGGGGTCATTGGAATAAATATAGAGAGTTTCCTGATATGTCCCAGCAATAGTTGGTGCAAACCATACATCAAGTTCCATTTGAGAAGATGGGTTAACAAAAACAGGGAACATTTTAGTAGTTCTAAAAATATCCGTAGAAAATTTGACACTATCTATCCTCAATTCGTTAGATCCAACATTCATTATGGACAGCCATTTTCTCTTTGAGCCTCCTGTGCGCATATTTTCCCAGGATATAATAGTATCCGGAAGATGAATGTCCTGTCCGGCATAGATGCCATTACCTTGAAGAGTTACACTAACAATGGGATGTAATGGATCATTCGAGTAAATACTAAGCACATCAGTGTAGGTAC
>CAZZKY010000036.1:0-2066 GCA_964654765.1 uncultured bacterium
TTTCCCTTATCAATATCTTGAAGTTGTTGAAAAGCTATATGATGAGGATAAAAACAAAAACATATCTAATGTAAGAGAGATTTTGAAAAATGAACTCAAAAGAATTTTTATGAGAAAAGAAGGTGTGAATAAGGAAAAGTTAAAAAAGTATTTTGAAGAAAAAATTCTGTCTAACTTTGAAAAACTTGAAATTAAAAACTTTGCTAATATGCTTGTCATAGCGCGGAAAATTTCAGCGGAAGTAAAGATATGAAAATGAAACCGCGTGCAAAATAATTAGAGATAACAAAGACCTAATTGAAATTGAAAATAAGTGCATAGAACTTATTATCACATCACCCTTTGTTGGTATACAAAAGATTACCGGTTCGCGGGCAAATAGGTAAGACCAAAATATTTATCAATATCAAAAAGATTTATACAGAGTTTGAAGAGAATGTTTCAGAGGGTTAAAACCTCGTAGGCACCATGTATTAACATAGGAGTCAGTTTGCTCGTTCAATGATTTATGAAAGGTACAAAGTAATTCCTTTGCATAAGAAATCATATTCCAGTTTTAAAAGATAGGTTTCGATTACATGGGAACAATCATATGGTAGAGGAAAACCCCTATGAACACAACCTCCGAAGTAAAGGTGAGGGAGCATGCGTCCACCAAATTAAGTGTACTTAAAAGATTGTTTATTGTAGTTCTAATGCCCATTAGAGGCTTCTTTTTCTGTTGTATGCCTTTTCAAGCTTGCTTTGTGATTTGATCATTGCTTGTGTGTTAATTTTAATATCTTTACGTTATCCCTCAAATTCTTAAATCTCTTTTTTTTACTTTTTCACTTACACCTTTAACTCATAATATCCTGTTTAATGGCGTGTCTATATCATACCACTTTATCTTTTTTCCGTTTATCCTGTGTTTCTCTACTGCCTTCATCTGTAGGATTATTAAGGTGTGCCTTATGGAAACAAGTTTCTTCAAATTCCTCAATATTCTGTATTCTCTCCCATTTAATTCCTTCTCCAACCGGTATATTGCCTTACCAAACTCCAGTTTTTCTCTATACATAGAGCTCATCATTCTTCCCGTAGGTCCTCTACTTCAGAACATCCTCATCTTTGATTTCACTTTCATCTTTGTGCATCATCCTTCCTGTAGGACCTCGACCTCACAAATTCTATACCACTCTCCCTACAAAACTTGAACAAGTGGCTGTTTATAAACTCACCCAAACGGCGTTAGATTACGGGCAACCTATTATGGCGGAAGTGGCCAAGACATAGCACGCTCAGTAACTACTGATGCGGATGGTAACATTTATGTTGTGGGAATGACCTCGTCAAACAACTTCCCTCTTTATGAACCCGGTGACGCATATTTTCAGGGCGTTTGTGGAGGAGCTAACGACGCATTTATCATTAAATTTGAGAGTTCCACTTCTGTGGACGAATTTGAGAAGGAGAGGTGGGTTAGTGTTCATACTAAGGGTGACCGTCTTATTTTTATCATTAACGCGTCTTCGATAAACAGGTTTGAAATCACTGTTTACGATGCTGATGGAAGAGTGCATTATGGACCATTGGTTAAAAGCGTTAATCGAGTCAAAGAGGTTATAGAAATACCGATTAGGCATTCTGGTGTGTTTTTCTATGAGTTTAAAACTTCTGACAAATGTTTTGTAGGCAAGGCGCTGAAGTTACAGCAAAAACTTTGAAATGGAATGGGATATTTTTAATGGCACTGCCTGATGTGATTCTTGGCATTCTAAAAGGGTTTTAAAAGGAAAAAAGTTCTAATTAATTCTGTAGATGGGCATTCAGTTGAGAATTTAAAACATAGAAGTGAAGGAGTGAGGAAAAGAGTATGAGTCGTATTTAAAGTTAGTATTAGCGTGATGTTAGAGAATATCCTTGTGGAAAGTTTTTGTTTTGTTAAAACTAATTAAGTTTTCATGAGCAACTCCTACGCAGTTGTTCGCAATGTGCAAAGAGGAATTTAAATTTGTTTGATATTCAATTCTTCCTCATATTCAATTTTTGTGAGGGGGCGTGTTTCACAGGAGAGAATCTAAATT
>CAZZKY010000037.1:0-3803 GCA_964654765.1 uncultured bacterium
ATGGGTCAGGCGCGGCTTTGCCCGCCTACGATAGAACAATGGGGTGCAGTTTATGGCTTCAGGCATATTGATGAATTCATTGGCCCTATGATAGCCGAATATGAAAAGAGAAGAAATGCAGTTTTTGAGGAATTAGAAAAAATTCCTGGTATTGAGGCGAGAAAACCTGAAGGTGCCTTTTATACCGTCGTAAAGTTGCCTGTCAAAAATGCAGAAGACTTTGCTCTCTGGTTATTGAAAGACTTTAATGAAGATGGAAAGACTTTTATGGTGGCTCCCGCTGAGTCCTTTTATTTAACCCCGGGCAAAGGTGTGGATGAGGTGAGGATTGCTTATGTCCTTGAAGAGGAAAAGCTTAGAGAAGCGATAAAAATTTTAGGTAAAGCTTTAGAGATTTACAACTCACGGAGGTGAGTATATGTGGGAGGGCAGGCTGGAAAAAATTGATAATTTTAGATGGAAAATAAGTCAGGATTATAAAAGGTGCATGAGAGTTCCTGGAATTATTTATGCCTCAGAGAAATTGCTGGACTCCATAAAAAAGGACAATGCACCCGAACAGGTGGCGAATGTGGCCTGTCTGCCAGGCATTCAGAAGTATTCCATAGCTATGCCTGATATCCACTGGGGATATGGTTTTCCTATTGGAGGAGTAGCTGCCTTCGACGTTGAAAATGGAGTTATTTCACCGGGTGGGGTGGGATACGATATAAACTGTGGAGTAAGGATTTTAAAAACGAATTTAAAGAAATCAGACATTGAAAAGCATCTTGAAAAGATTCTGGATGCTGTTTTCCATAACGTACCCGCTGGCGTTGGTAAAGGCGGCATATATAAGGTGACTGAGAAGGAGCTTAGGGAAGTGATGGTCCACGGTGCCCGTTGGGTAGTTGAAAGGGGTTTCGGCTGGAAAGAAGACCTTGAAAGGATAGAAGAAGGCGGTTCAATGAGTGGAGCAAATCCTGATAAAGTTTCTAGGAGAGCCATTGAAAGGGGATTACCACAGCTCGGGTCACTCGGCGCGGGTAACCACTTCCTTGAAATTCAGGTGGTAGAACGGATCTTTGACAGGAAGGCAGCAAGCGTAATTGGTATAGAGGAAGGCACTATTACGATTATGATTCACACAGGTTCAAGGGGATTTGGGCATCAGATATGCGATGATTACGTGAGACAGCTTCAAAATGCTATGGCAAAATATGGAATTAATGTTCCCGATAGGCAGCTTGCCTCTGTGCCTTTCAAATCTCCAGAAGGGCAGGCCTATTTTGGTGCGATGGTCTGCGCGGCGAATTTTGCGTGGGCAAATCGACAGTTCATAACCCATTGGATAAGAGAATCTTTTGAAAAAGTCCTCGGCGAGAGTGCTGAAAAACTTGGCATGCAGATAATATACGATGTTGCCCACAATATAGCAAAGGTTGAAGACCACGTGGTTGATGGTCAGGTTAAGAAGGTCGTCGTGCACAGAAAAGGGGCTACGAGGGCATTTCCCAAGGGACATCCTCAGGTCCCGGCAGTTTATAAAGAAATTGGACAACCTGTTTTAATACCTGGTGATATGGGAACTGCTTCTTACATTTTACTGGGGACACAGAGGGCGATGGAAGAGACCTTTGGATCTACTGCTCATGGCGCAGGGAGAGTTCTTTCAAGAAGTGAAGCCATAAGGCAGACAAGGGGAAGGAACATCATTGAAGAGCTTAGAAAGAAAGGGATTCTCGTTAAAGTTCATTCAATGGAGACCTTAAGCGAAGAGGTGCCTGATGCCTACAAAGATGTAGATGTAGTCGTTGATGTTGTTCACAATGCAGGTATCTCAACAAAAGTGGCGAGAATGGTTCCCATTGCGGTTATTAAAGGTTAAAAGGAGGGAAACATGGCTAATTATAGAATTTTGTTGGTTGATGATGAGCCCGATATTCGTTTATTTTACGGCGAAGTGTTGAGAAGAGAAGGGTATGATGTAATAACTGCAGAAAATGCAGAAGAGGCCTTATATAAGATTTCAACGGAGCCAATTGACCTCGTTATACTTGATATTAAAATGAAGGGAAAGTCAGGTCTCGAGGTCTTGGAAAACCTGGAAAAAGAGAAGAAAAAGAAGGACATTCCTGTAATTCTTTTTACTGCTTATAGCTCTTATCAAGACGAATACACGGCCTGGTTCGCCGATGCTTACGTGGTAAAATCGGGAGACCCCACTGAGCTTAAAAACGAAATTAAAAGGTTGTTGAAGAAAAAAGAGGCATCCGAGTAATTAATTTCTTTTGGACTGAATAATCTTTTGGCTTGAATTGGTTAGAAAATTGTTTATTGTGATTGCGAATGAATAATACTAATGTTACGTGTGTAATTTTAATATGTCTTTTTTGCCTGATTTATGAGATACGGAATTTTTACTATAACTCAGGATTTTTTGGGTTTTTAGTTCAAGCTTTATGAGAGAATTTAATATCTCTACTCCGATTTTTTATTTCTGGGCTGTATAGATATGTTACATAGTTCGAAGCTTTTTTCTATTAATTGGCCCAAATAGTAATATTTGGATTTAATAAGTTGAACTAATTTTCGTTTTCTGTTTGTTCTCGAAGGTTAATTAAATCGAAAATTGGTTTATTTATTTCATCTTTATTTTGTGAGGGGTTTAGTTTGAGGCGATACTGCGAAAATTTTTTCGCAGTATCTACTGTTATTAACCTTTAACTTTTACTCACTATATAATAAATTCGCTGTTTAAATATGTTGAGGTTGCAAGCTTTTCATTTGATTAAGACTGCAAAGCGGCTCGTTCATATTTGCATGATAAAATGGATTTTACGCGCAAATATATTAAACTTTATTGGGATAAAAAGCTGATGAATGTCACTTTGTTTTATCAATTCACAAATGAAAACGGTGGATTTAATTATATTAGGTTCGATAACTGTATTAATTTATCCTCTGATATTATTCTTTCACATCCTCAGAAGTCTTCTCGCTCGTTCTTACACGACGGAGTTTTGGCTCCTTTACAGGAAATTTTTATACTAAAATCTGAAGAAACCATTAAAAATTATAATAATTACCCAATGATCAGGTATGTGTTAAAAATAGGCGTGGGTTTTGGAAAACACCTTTCTTCCGCTTTTAACAATTGTCAGTTTGTCACCTCGAGGTGGCTCAAATCTAAAGGAGGTGTGCTATAATAAATTTGTTAACCAATATAATCACTACAAGACACGTCAAGCATGTGTATGTGTGTGCTTCGCTCCGAGATGTCAAATAGACTGGTCCTATATTGAAGGATATACGCTTGGTTGTGCCGATGCAGGTTTAAAGTTCAGTCATCGATGATGAAGTGAATCAACGGCGTATATAGATACTTATTACAGGATAAGTATTTTAAAATTCGGTTTGTGATTAGTAATATGAATCCGGTGTCGGGTACCTGTAAATATTATACTTAATAAGGAGTGAATAGAATGCTTTTCCTTACTGAGGATTTCATTTATTTACCCGTATCGAATGCAATAATAAAAGTCAATCCTTTAGTAAGAGATGTGTTGAGCTTTATGAGTAAAAACAACGATAAAAATGCGATTTTTAAAAAATTATCTGGTCGTTACAAGGAGGAAGAAATTACTACAGCCATAACGGAAATAGAGAATTTTAATAAAAAATTAAATCTTTTTGACTTTGAAAGGCCTTATTTTACACGTGCGATTTTCCCATATTCAACGCAAGAAATCTATCATAATTTGAATAAAAGGCTCTCACATATGATATTGGATATTACATGGGATTGTAATTTCGCATGCAAA
>CAZZKY010000038.1:0-10946 GCA_964654765.1 uncultured bacterium
ATTATCCGGAACCGGTGACTGATCCCAGTACAAACCATATCTTAATGAGAGTTGAGGAGTTACTTCGTATTCGCCACCAAAACTCACTCTGTAGGTATTTTTCCATAAGAGTACAAGGGTATCGGTTTTAACGGTGTCAAGGGGAATCATATTGTTGACACTAAGGACAAGTCCCTCAAAATCTACCCCAAGTCTGTCAAGGGTAAACCATCTTGTCCAGTCCACATCCAGTGCTAAGGTAAGTTTTTCGTTGGGTTTGTAGGATATTCCTGCTCCGAGATTGGCGGGTAAATTGAGATTAGTTACAAAATTACCAGAACCTGTGGCAGTGGAACCGTTAAACATAAATTTCTTTTCTGGTGGCATCTGGGACAGTAAGTAGTCGTTGTAAGGGAAATAGAGTGTTAAATCTGCTGTCCCTTCCAGTCTCACTTTTGAATATATTCTCCCAGAAACTCCCGCTGTTAAGTTTTCATTGATTTTCCATAAAATACCAAGAATTCCACCAAAACCCCAGCCCGTTCCCTCTATCTTAGTATCTACGGGGAAGAGTCTATACTGGATTGGAAGAGAGTTAGCAGATGTATCAATGGTTGCAGGATCAAAGAAATTAACCTTTCTAAGCATGATTGAAGTTCTGGTGGCACCAGCCGATAACCCTATGCTGAAGTTACCAAAGGACTTGGCGTAAGAGAGAAATACGTTGTAAACCGATAAATCACTTTGCCAGTCGTATTTTTCGTATTCTGGGGTTTTAAAGGAAGTATCAGTGGTATTGTAGTATCCAATCGGAAAGTCGTAGAGGTCCCATTTTGAACCAAGGCCAAAGGGTACAGAGAAAGATACGCCAACTCTGCTTCCGGCTATTTCAAAGGGAGTGATATATGCAAAGGCAGGTATATAAAAGTTTTGAGGGTGAGCGTTCACTTTTTCCCTTAGCGTATAAGGACCATCGTAACCAAGGATACCAGTATTTGGTTCGTAGGAACTAAAGGGTTTGACCCCAAGACCGTTTATTGCGAGCTGGCTTTCTGTAATGTATGCAAGGCCAGCGGGATTCCAGAACAGTGTTGACCAGTCATCGGCAACGGCTCTGAAGGCCCCGCCCATGGACAGGGCTCTAACACCTACTCCGGAGAGAGCAAACCCTCCTGCATTAAGGATGGCTGCAAGTAGTGCAGTTAAGTATAGGTACTTTAAAAACCTATGCATTAAAATTACCTCCTTTTAGGCATTTATATTATCAACTATGGCCTCTGGTCTTGCAAAAGAGGGAGAGCAGATTTATTAACATCTCCTTCTTTATAATGCTTAAAAGTCATGTGTTATCAATCCTGCTATTTCTAAGTCTAATCCTGAGGAAACATCCCCAGGTAAAATACTTTCTTGCAAGCCTCTACTACTTCAGCGTCGAAGAGCTTTCCCTTGTTTTCGTCGATATATTTTAAAACCTCATTAATAGGAATGGACGGACGATAGGGCCTCCATGCCAGCATTGCTTCCGTTACATCAGCAACTGCGATTATCCTTGCCTCTTTTATTATTTGTTTGTTCTTAAGCCCTCGTGGATATCCAGAACCATCAAGCCTTTCATGATGTTGCCTTACGATTTCGGCAATTTCTTTTAAGGACTCTAAGGTTATCAGAGTTTCGTAACCTTTTTCAGGATGAATTTTAACGAGTTCGAATTCAACAGGATTTAACTTCGCAGGTTTTGTTAATATCTCTGAAGGTACGTAAAGCTTCCCTATGTCATGTAATAACCCAGCTATGTAAAGCTTTTGTTGTTCTTCCTCACTCAATCCCATTTGTTTTGCGATGGCAGCTGCTATCAATGCCACTCTCTTTTGGTGGCCTGCTGTATATGGATCTCTTTCTTCAACGATCCTTGAAAGAAGTAAAATAACTTCTTCAAAGTATTTTTCCAGCTTTTTTGCATAATTTTGGGTTTCATCTTTTGCTTTTATTGCCCGAGCAGTTTCCAGCAGATTTGCTATGTAAAAGGCTAAAATATGATTAAACCACTCATCTTGTCTATCTATATCGCGTTTCCTGGTAAATTCACATTTCAAAATTCCCCACAACTCATTTTCAACGAATATAGGAGTATCGATGGCCGATTTAATTTCTTTGGGTTTAATATAGTCTTCATAAAGCTCAGTTAGTCTGTTATCTTTTGTTACGTCTGGTGTGCTGATTTGTATCCCCTGTTTTAAAAAATTCAAGTAGCGATGGTGTATTTTGTCGTCAAAGGCCATCTTTTCTATTTGGAGCTCGTTTTTCTCAGAATCGTAAACTATTTTGTTTTCGTATTTCCCGTCTTTTAAAATCCAGATTCCAAATCTGCTGGCATTGAGAACCTTACAAGAATTCTCAGCAATTTCAAGTAAAGCCAAGTCAATATCTTTAACGTAAGATGCTCTGCTTTTAAAAAGGTTTATAAGGAATAGTCTCTGATTTAGAGAATTTTCTATAAGCCTTGCTTCTTTTTCCTTAAAAAGCTTTTCTTCCGTTATGTCTGAGAGAAAGCCCTCGATGTATTCCAGAGCTCCTCCCCTGAAAATTCCTCGTGCGTTATTTCTTACCCACTTTGTTTTTCCCTTAAAGGTTTTTAGCTTGAATTCAAAATTTTTAACAACTTTATTTTTGAAAATCAGATCGATCCACTTTTCTCTGTCCCCAGGATTGACGTAAAAATCTCGTGCGTTTAATTTTGATAGAATTTCAAAGCTCGGAACTTCCAGTATATTAAGGAGCTCTAAATTTCCGAGAAGAAATTTTCCCTCTGTTGTGGTCCTGTACATTCCTAAGGGGATATTGCGTATGAGATCTCGCTGCATTTTCCAGGTGTAAATAATATCTCCCAGTTTGTCGGCATTTTTGCGGAGATAATTCAGTAAGATATAGGATTCCGTTTTTTTAAAGTCTTCCTTTCTTAAAATTATGAGAAAATCGTCGGGTACCTGCTCTTCCCTTGAAGTAACTGCTATATTAATTGGTGTTTGGTCAAAATTAATCTGGAGTCTCAAGAAGTCATCGAGTTCTATTGTCTGATACTCTAAGTCGTAAATAAATATCGGGTATTGTTCCTTTTCGAGAATGCTTATGTAATTTTCAAGAGATTCTATTATTTTTGATGTTAAACCATATTTTTCGCCAAAAACTTTAAGCACTGGCAAAATTGACAAATCTTTACCCACATAAAAAATATCTTTAGTTTTCACTTTCCAATTATACTCCCCATTTAACGGGAATCAAATTTGGTTTGTGAATGGAAGAACTTGTATATACTTTCTGCCACTTTCTTGTTGATTCCTGCTTCTTTTAGTTCTTCCAATGAGGCTTCTTTAATCTTTTTAATACTTCCAAAGTGATGCACCAGTTTTTCTATTGTCTTTGGTCCTACACCCTCGATTTTGTAAGGGAATTCTAATAATCTTTTATTTCTCAACTTTCTGTGATATTGTAGCGCGAACCTATGGGCTTCATCTCTTAAAATTTTAAGTAGTGTAAAAAGGTGGCTTCTTTTGGGGACCATAATTCTTCGGCCATCTTCGAGATAGAGATCGTCAAACCTCTTAGCGAAGGCTATAAGTGGCACGTCTCTTTTCAACTCCTCTTTTGCTTTTTTTGCTGCGTTTAACTGGGTTATTCCTCCGTCGATAAGGATTACATCGGGTAATGGTTCATCATCGAGCCTTCTTTTAACTACTTCATAAATCATTTGTGGGTCATCAATGTATTCCCCCTTAATTTTGTATTTCCTGTAGTTTGATTTGGAAAGGCGATTTTTTACAAAGCACACAAAACTTCCTACCCTTTCATCACCGAAAAGTTGAGAAATATCACAGGCCTCTATCCTCTCTGGAACCTTCACCAAGTGCAAAAGTTCTGAAAGCTCTACAAGGCCTGGATGCACTTTCTTTGCGCCTTTCTTTTTAGCAATTTCTTCTTCCAGCTCTTTTTTGGCATTTTCATAGGCCATTTCTATCAGCTTTTTTTCTTCCTCTGCAGCGGTTCTTATATTTATTTTCAGCGCAGACTTTACAGTGGTTAGGTCCTCAAAACTTTTATCAATTATTATGTTGTCAGGAGGATTACTGGCAGATGAGTAATATTGCATGATAAATTCTTTAAGGATTTCTTCCTCACTATCGTGTTCTAAAACTTCAAGGAAGTAGGATTCTCTGTCAACCAGAATTCCTTCCCTTATTTTAAGGAGAAAGGCGATTGCGCTTTTTCCTAATCTGTACACTACACATACATCTTTGTTTTCGCCTCCAATTCTTGATACCACCTGCTCCTTAGAAAGTTTTGTGATCGCGAGTAATTCGTCCCTATAAATCTTTGCCTTCTCGAATTCCAACCTTGAAGCTGCCTCTTTCATTCTTTCTTCAAGTTCTTTAATAATCTCGGATGTTTGCCCTTTTAGGAACTTTATTACATTTTGTACTATGTTGTTATAGACTTCTTCACTTACATTGCCTTCAATACATGGGGCCAGACATTTCCCTATTTGGTAGTCTATGCAAGGCTTAATTTTCTTGTTAGAAGGGAGTTTATACCTGCAGGTTCTGATGGGAAAAATTTTTCTTATCGCGCGAATGGTTCGTCTAACAGATTGAGCATTTACGTAGGGTCCAAAAATCGATATACCGGGCTCTTTTAGATTTCGCGTTAGGGAAATAGATGGAAATTTTTCCATTGTGATTTTTATGAAGGGGTACTTTTTGTCATCCTTTAGCCTTATGTTGTATCTTGGCTTGTGTATTTTAATAAGATTTGCTTCAAGTAATAAGGCGTCTTCTTCGGAGTTTGTAATTATATAGTCGATGTTGTTTGCCCGTTTTATTAGTACGGAAATTCGTGGGTCTTCAGGCATAGTTAGATAATTCTTTAAACGGTTTTTTAGATCTCGTGCTTTTCCAACGTAGAGGACTTCTTCTCCCAATTTGAAAATGTAAACGCCAGGCGAGTGAGGAGCCAATTCAATTTTTTCTCTTAAAATTTTGTTCATCCCTTTTATTTTAAATCTTTTTTGCTGGATTTTCTTCATTTTGCGGGCTTCTTTAAGCACATTTAACGGGGAACTGTGAACCAATTTGAAATTTCTCAGAGGTAAGTTAAAATATAAACCGTGCAAAATCAGGAAGGCTCCAGAAAGTATTTAAGATTCATACTTCCTTCATTGAACCTTCAGGAGTTCAACCAAAAGCTTAGGAATTTCAGTAAGATACTGGATCTCAGTGGATTCGGTGTCTTTGATGACGAGTTTCGTCTTATTTTTTGTGCTGGCCTCCATAGGACTTTCTTTGAGACTATGCCAAGAGAGGTAATCCGCTTACAGGGAGAAGATCACACATGGAACCTTTTTCAATATTCGGGGTTATTTGGTTTGTTTAAACATTATAATTTTGAAGATGGGCGAATCTATACCGTATTACTCTTCTTTTCCAAGGAACCTGCTATAATTGGTGGTTTTTTCGATTATTTCTGTGAATCAATTGTTAGAGAAGTAGTATTGTTCAGGAATCTCAAGAGCGACTTTGAACGAACTATAGGCAGTCTTGAAAAGTTAAACAAAGGGAAGGCAATTGTTATTACCTCCGAAGGATTTCTTTCTAATGTGAAAAAAAGAAAATACGGCTCCGATGGTGCTGCCGAATTTCCTCTTCACCCTTTAAAAAGCCGAGTGGTGGATAAGGTACAACAGTTAACTGCTTTTAATTACTTTCATAAAAAATGTGTTGAATGTGCGAAAGTAAGTTTCTTGGGTGAGAAATACTACGTTTTTCATAGTTGTAATAAACATCCCTCCTTTCAGCTCATTAAATATGATTTCGTAAAGAGGTTAAAAGAGGAAATTGGTCTGGCCAAGAGGGGTAAAATTGTTCAAATCTCAGCGATTGCTTCGGAATCAGGAACGAAGGTATATACCTTTAATTTCTATATAAAACCTTCCAGAGACCTACCCGAAGAATGGAGGAAAGTTTTTAGCGTAGGGAGAGAAAAAATCTCTGAAAGTCTCATAAAATCACTACAACCACTTTTATCCATTGTTAAAAGTAAGGATTTGCATACTTACCTTCATCTTAAAAATGTCGCAAGACTATCTGGGATTATAGCCTTTGAAATGGGGCTTGATGAAAATGAATTAGTATATGTGCAGCTTGCGGGTCTTGTACACGATATCGGTAAGATTGTTCTGCCCTTAGAACTGATAACAAAGCCTCAGGCCCTTGGTGAGATGGAAATGGAGATGATAAAACTTCACGTTAAATATTCTTGTGATATTGTTAGGGATCTTGACTTCTTGGAGGGAACTTTAACGTATATAAAACAGCATCACGAAAGGCTGGATGGGTCAGGTTACCCGGATGCACTGAAGGGTAGTGATATTAATTTTGCATCACATGCAGTTATAATGGCCGACGTTCTTGATGCCATGTCATCCGACAGGCCTTACCGCAGAAAACGTACCCCTACAGAAATAGAGGAAGAAATTGAAATCGGGAAGAATATTAAGTATGATCCCAAGGCTGCAGATATCGCCCTAAAACTTCTTCGTAATGGCCTTGTAGTTTTCCCTGACTGAACTTAAGTTGCCCGGGTTTTATTTTATATTCGCCGCTGTAGTTTTTACTTGTGGGGGTAAGGCATCTAATTCCCGTTAAGATCAAATACGGCTCAAAATGGCTTTTGGAGGAGTAGTTCCCTTTTCATAGGTTCAATCGGCCTTAGTGAGGCTTTCAACTCGGTGGACTTTTTATGTATTTATTTCTTTTTTGAAATGGTTTTATCCCTTCTTGTTGCTGGCATAGGGTACTACCTTGGCTAGAAAATTTATAAGTTACTAAGTATTATAACAGAGCAAAACGCTAAAGGAACTGGTTCGCTTCCGACTTTTGTTTTGGGATTTGCGTCTGCTTTTTTGATGGATGATACTATTGCAATTGTTGAGTTTCCTATAATATTTTTACTTTTGCAGAATTACAAGCTTTATAAAAAGTTTTTGGTTTTGCTCCTTCCTTCTTCGGTTACAACGGGAAGTGTTTTAAGTGCCCCTTGGGACCTTCAAAATTTGCTTATTGTTATGGATCCTGTTTTAACTATCCTTTTTGAGTTTTTTAAGTTTCTTTCTATTCCACTTTTTTAAATTTATTGCCTTTTTCCTCTCTGCAACAGTTGCCCTCAGGAAGGGGTTTCGTTCTCGCTCCTTTCCCACTCTAAAGAACCTATTAGGTACAAGGAGTTTGCGAGATTTTCGAAGATATCTTTGTATTTATTCTTCTTTCCTATTGTTCTTAAAATCTCAGAGTTTTTAATGAAATTTGATTTCAAGCTAAAGATTTCATCGATTCCAATAATTTCGGCACTTCCAATGTTTATTCTTTGCGAGAAGAGGTGGAAAATCCTAAGGAGCATCGATTCTGAAACCATAGCCTTTTTTGTGGGGATGTTTATCGTGACTGATACACTCGCGAAGAATACTATATTTGAAAATATCACAGAGAGCGGGCGATTAATCAATCAGTAACTTCGCCACAATTACCAATAGACTTTTATTGAGTCAGATAATTTCCAATGTTCCCCTTACGATTTTCTATCTCCGTATATTAAAGCTTTTCTCTGCTCCTCAGATTTCTTACGTTATTCTCGCTTTTGCGAGTACTATAGCTGGGAATTTAACGATTCTTGGGGCAGCAAGCAACGTGATAATAATCAGCAATGTAGAAAAAAGGGGCAGAAACCACATTATAGACTTTTTTGAATTCATGAAACTCGGAATACCTCTTACAATTCGCAAGTAGGTATTTTTCTCTTGTGTCTCTTGTTTTACCGGCTGATAGGATGGGTTTAAAATAAAATTATGAAAAGGTCAGTCTGTGCGCGAGATTGTTATGATACCTGCTTTTTCAAAACCCTTTACGAAGGGGGATATTTAAGCTTTTTCCCTGAGAAAGAACATCCCATAACCGCTGGTTTTCTCTGTTACAAAGGTGTGCATATGTCTAAGTGGGCCCTTTCAGAGGAACGTCTAAAATATCCTTTACTGCAGGTTAAGAAGGGCTCAGGACAGTTTCAAAACCTTCCTTGGGATAGTGCTTTTTCTATCTTTAAGAGTGCCCTTGACAATGTTATTAAAGAATATGGTCCCGAAAAAGTCCTGGTTTTTGAGTTTGCAGGTACGAGGGGTATTATTAATCGATTTTTCCCTTACAGGTTTTTCAATAAATTAAACGCTACTTTTGTTCGACATAATGTTTGTGATTCTGGGGGTGATGAAGCACTCAAGGATGTTTATGGCACTTCTGTAGGATTATCTCCTGAGGACGTGA
Organism: uncultured bacterium; assembly: GCA_964654765.1. GTDB lineage: Bacteria > Hydrothermota > Hydrothermia > UBA1063 > UBA1063 > UBA1063. The sequence goes on from CAZZKY010000038.1 coordinate 8,340, forward strand.
GTAATTCAGAGTTAATTGTTTACTGGGGAATGAATCCAGTTAAAACTAATCTTCATGGATACAACTATTTCCGCCGCAGGAATTTTGAAATCTGGGTTGTGGATATAAGGAAAAGCGAAACAGCAGCACCTAATTTTTTCATTAAAATTAGACCTGGTACTGACATTTTTTTAGCGCTCCTAATCGCCAAGATTTTGATTGATCGAAAGTGGTATTTGGAAGAGTTTGTTTTAAAGAATTCCATTGGTTTTGAGGAGTTTAAACAGTATATTGGCAGATTCTCTTTTGATTATTTAGCAGAAAAGTGTGGCGTGGATTTTTCCTTAGCTGAAAATTTTGCAAGGAGATTTTTTGAAAAACGTGGTATTATCCACATGGGTTATGGATTCCAAAGGAGTTACGAAGGTCCGCTCTCCGTTGCCTTTATTTCTTATCTTCCTTTCCTTGTTGGTAACTTACCTGGATTTATTTACAATATGGACGTTGGCCTTGATAAGGATTATGTAAAAGGTTTTAATTTGAGGACGAGGGAACCGAAATTTATCTATCAATCTCAGCTTGCCGAAGCCATTGAAAACGACGAGGTAAAATTTCTCTTTATCTATGATGCTAATCCCCTTACTACCAATCCAAATGTGAACAGATTGAAGAAGGCTATTGTCGATAAGGGAGTTTTCGTAGTCACCCACGACCTGTTTTTAACCGATACTGCTATGCTTTCCGATCTGGTATTCCCAGCGAAATCTTTTTTTGAATATTTTGATGTGCTTGATTCCTATTACCACAAATACGTCGGGATAAATGAGAAGGTATTTGATGGATGGGGAATGAGTAATTATGAACTGATGCGGGAGTTTGCTCGTTATTATGGTTTTATTGAACCCGAGCTCTTTGAATCTGAAGAGGGTATTATAACCAACGTCTTGAAACCGGCGAGGATAACATTTGAAGAACTGAGAAGGTCTGGCTATGTGAAAGTGGATAGACCTTTCGAGATTATGACGCCTTCTGGGAAGGTGGAATTTATTTCGCAAAGACGAAAACTTAGAAAGGTTCCCGATTTTCCTGATCTTGATGAGTTTAAAGTGTGGGATAAGGTGGATAAAGATACCTTGAGGCTGATTTCAGTTACTTATGGAAACACTATTTCCAGTCAGTATCATAATACCTTGCGAAAGGTCGAGAAGAGAATTTTCATAAATCCTGAAGATGCCGTTAAATTCGACCTGGAAGAAGGTGATGAAGTTTCCGTATTCAATGAAAATGGTCAGATTTTTACAACAGTACATATTGATGATACAGTCCCCCCAGGGTGTGCTATTATGTATAAGGCTTTCTGGAAGACAATAGCTGGATTCACTGTGAATGAGCTGACTAACGACGACGTAGTTGAAAAATTTGGCTACCAGGCAGTTTATCATAGCACCTATGTGAAGTTAAAGAAAAGACCTTAAGGTAAGCTATAAATCTTTGAATGAGCGTTGGGTCTGGCTTAAAATTAAGTTATGTTTCTTACGGTTCTCAAGTCAAAGATTCATAGAATTAAAGTAACTGATAAAAATCTCCATTACGAGGGCAGTATTACCATTGATGAGGATCTAATGGAAGAGGCGGGTCTTGTTCCCAATGAAAGAGTAGAAGTTTATAACATTAACAATGGCGAAAGGTTTTCTACTTATGTGATTCCCGGTAAAAGGGGCTCAAAGGAATGTGTCCTTAATGGTGCAACTGCGCGGAAAGGCGAGGTAGGTGACCTTTTAATTGTAGTAGCCTTTGCAATATTAGACTCCGAGGAAGCGAAGAGCTTCAAACCTAAAGTCGTCTACCTTAACCAATAGTTCGTTTCCCTAACTATATAATTTTTGCATGGAGCGACTTATCACTTTATTAATAACATTAATATTTTCCGGCCAATCAGTGGATTGGGCATTAACCCCATCCCTCTCTCCCCTTGGAGATTACGTAGCCTTTTCTTATCATGGTGACCTTTGGGTGGCAAATTCTTCGGGCGGGTTAGCAGTAAGAGTAACGACTTCGGAGGGTTTTGAGGGAACCCCGATCTGGTCTCCCGATGGGAAATGGATTTGTTACGTGAGCGATGAGAGTGGAAACAGCGAGATTTACTTAGTACCTTCAGATGGGAGTACACCTCCAGAAAGGTTAACCTATCACCCTGCTTATGAGTTGTTGCTTGGTTTCAGCGACGATTCTAAGTTTATTTACTTCTCAAGTTCAATGTATGACTTTCGCGGAGGAGTTTACAGGATTTCAATAAAAGGCGGTAATCCAGAGAAAGTTTTCGATTTCGAAGTGTACAGTTTAGCTCGAATAGATGGCTCCAGGTTTTTAATAGAGAGGGGTAATGAACCCTGGTACAGAAAGGGTTATAGAGGCCCTGCAGACCGTGAGATTTGGATTTATGATTCTGTTTCTAAAAAATTTGAGAGGCTCACCGATAACAATTTGAGAGACACAAGACCTATGTACTCTTCAAAAACCGGCAAAATTTACTTTCTTTCGAACAGGGCAGACAATGGAATTACTAACCTTTTTGAAATGGATATAAATGGAAAAAATGTAAAGCAGTTAACCAACTTTGATGAGGAG
>CAZZKY010000039.1:0-5123 GCA_964654765.1 uncultured bacterium
AAATGACCTGAATCTCAAAACTGTCCTTCTAACTCACGAAATGTTTCCCGTATCTGAATTTAATAGAGTATGGAGCACCAATATAAATTATGAGAATCTGGAAGTTATTAGTTTGAAATTCCCTCGAAAATTTGCCTCAACTTTTTCTTATCTCAAGTGTGCGAGGCTTTCAAGCTATGTGAAGAAAAACCTTTCAAAATTTTCCCTTGTCATATCCGCATACAACCTGCTTGTTGATATTGAGAAGACAATTTCATTTATAAGAGATGTCACCTTTGTTCAATATGAATCTTCGAAAGCCAGGCAGTTTGTATACAAATTGATAAATCTATTTTTTGGACTTAAAGGAGAGATAAGCGAAAATAACATAATTGTGAGTAATTCCGAATTCTCGAGGAGGGTTATCAAGGAGCATCTTGGGATTGAGTCCTGCGTGATATATCCCCCAGTATACGTTGTTTCTGATCCGGAGAAAATTCCATGGTATGAGAGGGAAAATGGATTTGTTTATATAGGGCGTATAAGTAGGGAGAAGAGGGTGCTTGAGGTCATTGATGTGGTAAAGGCCCTGAGAGGGAAGGGATACGATCTACATCTACACATAGTGGGTACCGGTTATGACAGGAAATATTTGGAATCTGTTAAGCTTAGTTGTAGTGCACCATGGTGCAGAATGGACGGTGCAAAGTATGGGTACGACAAAGAGGAAATTTTATTGTCTCACAAATTTGGCATAAACCTTTGTGATAAGGAGACATTCGGAATTTCAGTCGCCGAACAGGTTGCTCTTGGAGAGGTGGTATTCGTTGCTGATTCGGGTGGACAGGTGGAAATAGTTGAGGATGAGTTTTTAAGGGTAAAGGACAAGGAAGACCTGTTAAGTAAGTTTGAAATTTTGATTAACAATGAAGGTAAAATGCAGGAAGTCCGGAAAAAATTGAAAGATCGTGTTCAAAGGTTTCACAAGGATTTTTTTAAGGAAGAAGTGAAGAAGCTTCTTGAAAGATTTTGAAATGGAAAGATTAGCAATTGTAGTGGCAACTAAGGACAGGCCCGTTGAGTTTGAGAGGTTTCTGAAAAGTTTAAAATCTCAGAGGTATAAAGATTTTACCTTAATCGTTGTGGAAAGCGGCGGAAGATTTGCTGAGGGAATTTTGAAAAGAGAAGCATCAGACATTTCTTATGAGTATCTTTATTCAGAGATAAGCTCTTCTACTTACCAACGAAATCTGGGCATTGAAAGGGCGAGGGGAAAATACGAATTCATTGCATTTATGGATGACGATATAGTCCTTTACGATGACAGCATTGAAATTTTTTTTAAGATTGAGAAAAACTACCCCGATGTCGCAGGGTTTTCTTTTAATATGGTAAATCACCCCTCTATGTTTATGGAAAAATGGAAAAGGAGTTATTTAATCAATAGATTCGGCCTTTATTCTCCTGAGCCCGGAGATATCGCCCCCTCGGGCTTTCAAAGTATGATTTTGTTGCCGCAAAAACCTCTTTATACAAAGTGGTTGCCCTCTACTTGCACTTTTTGGCGGTCTTTTGTATTCAACTTTTTCAAGTTTGATGAATGGTTTAGTGGTTATGGTTACCTTGAGGATGTAGATTTCAGTTATACCGTTTATAAGAATGGTTATAAACTTATGGTTATTCCCGATTGCAAATACGAGCATCTTCCAGGACAAAGTGGAAGGGGAGATGGTTTTGAATTTGGCAAGAGGGAAGTTTTCAATAGGCTCTATTTTGTTAAGAAGCATCCCGAACTGTCCATTTATAAAGCCTATTTTGGGCTTATTGTTCGAACTTTAATTTCTTTTGTGGATTTTATTAAATCTCGAAGAAAATACGATCTTATGCGTGCTTTTGGAAATATTTACGGAATTTTAATGTCGAGGTGAGAAATGAGGGTGTTAATATCTGCTTATGCCTGTAATAAGGGAGGTGATTTATCCCTGCATCCGGGAGAGGATTTGGTCGGTTGGCAAATTGCTACTAAAGTAGCAAGGAACCATGAGGTATGGGTATTAACAGAGGAGTATAACAAGGTTAAACACGATGTTGTGCCACCAAATATGCACATCGTTTACATTCGCATTCCGTTTCTCTTTGAAATCCTCTACAAGATAGATTTTCTGAGGAGGATTTATTACTACCTCTGGCAGATAAAGGCTTATTTTGTCGGACGGAAACTTGATAAGAAGTATAACTTCGACATTGTGCATCATTTAACCTTCGGGAATGACTGGATGCCCAGCTTCGTTGGAGCTTTCCTCGGTAAGCCCTTCTTATGGGGGCCTATTGGAGGCGGACAAAAAACACCTAAACCGTTGAAGAAGGAATATACGGTCATTGGGAATTTCAAAGAGTTTGTGAGGGATTTCGCTCAATTTATAGGGCGTCACTTTTTGATATCAAGAAGGCTAACGGCCAAGCGGGCTAAAAAGATACTCGTATGTAATGAAGAGACTAAAAGGTGCTTCCCTCAAGAGTTGCAATGTAAGATTGATTATTTCCCTGTAAATGGTCTTTCTGAGGAGGAGTTTCAACTATTGTCTCAAAATAATAAGGGAGAAGGCGAGCCCTTCAGGATTTTAACCGCCGGAAGGTTGCATAGATACAAAGCTTTTGGACTTGTGATAAAGTCCTTTGCAAGGTTTAAGGAGAGGGTTGGTGAAGTTCCCTGTGAACTCGTCATTGTTGGGGACGGGGAGGAGAAAAAGAATCTTACTGACCTTGCCAAAAAGCTGGGTGTAGAAGATAATGTGAAGTTTTTAGGGTGGCTTTCAAGGGAGAGGCTTTTAGAAGAATATACAAAGGGGGATGTTTTTGTATATTTAAGTCTTCGTGAGGGCGGAGGTGCAGTTGTCGTTGAAGCAATGGGGGCTGGTATTCCTGTAGTTACTTTAAAAATTGGTGGTCCAGGACTCCATGTAAGACCCGACTGTGGCTTTTTAGTGGAGCCTGATGAACCTCATGCTGTTGTTGAGAAAACAGCAGAAATTCTTGAGCATCTATATAGAGATGGGAATTTAAGGGCTTCCTTGGGCCAGAAAGCAAGAGAAAGGGTAAAAGAGTGTTATCTTTGGGAGAAACTTGCAAACAGAATCGAAGGATATTACAGAGAAATTCTTGCAAAATGAATAGTTTTGTTTTTCTGTGGGGCTTGATATGGGGGGGCATGTATAGTGGGCCATATAAGTGGGCAGGAGGTTTTTACAATATATTTGACAGAATTCATGCCGTGAGGGCCTTCCTCCCAATTTTGGGGTTCGTCTTGGGAGTTCTGTATTATTTTAAGCTAAGGTACAACAATTACAATAAGGAAATTCCTGCATACAATCGATCTGGTCCATTTTTACTCCTACTTTTTTATGGTTTAGTTGGTCTTGTTTTCTTTTTTCTTTCACCCATGCCACTGGAAGCACTCTATTGGGCAATTGCCTTTTTAGCACCGTTTACTGTAGTTTACTGTGCTTTTCTGGCAAAAAATGCGTATTCAAGCCTAAAGAAGGTCTTTGAAATAAATTTTTATCTTATGGTATTTTTTTCCCTTGTCATCTTTTTTGGTCCTATCAAGGACATAGTATTGGGCGCCCCAAATCCTAGGGTTTACGAACTTCCCTTTTCCCTTGGAACCCAGACTGCAAATGGCGTTGGGAGGTTTGGTATAGTAGCCGCCATTGTTTCTCTAATACGTTTATGGCAAAAAGGAATCAAAAAGGGGTTTTGGTATTTTATGATTTTTCTGATTTCCATAACTAATGTGATTTATTCTGAATCGAGATCTGCCCTTTATGGTGGTCTAATTGCCCTTGCTTTTGCTGGCTTCCTAACGGGCGCATTTTATGGAAAGAAATGGAGGCTTCTATTCTATCTACCACCTGTCTTTTACTTTTTCTATCTTTCTGCCTTTAAATGGAGGGCGGGAGGAGAAGCTGAAGGTCTATTTAACCTTTCTGGAAGGGAATATACTTGGGGCAGGGTTATTGAAACGGTAATGATAAGTCCCTTGACTGGTTTTGGCTTTCATGCAGATAGGCTTCTTCTCGAGGGAGAGCATGTCCATAACGCTTTTCTGCATGCCTTCATTCAAGCTGGATTCTTAGGGTTAATTTTCTTTGTGGCATCTTTCTTTCTCACTTTGATAATAATCGCTCGCGTTTTACTAAAGTATCAAAGGGTTTACAAGGGGTTAAAAAAAGTAGACAATACATTTCTTGAGGCAATAGGGGTACTTGTGTTTCTAATGGCAAGGGCTTTTGTTGAGTCAACCTCGGCTTTTTATGGCATTGACCTGCTTCTATTTTTACCCGCTTTGGCCATCGTTCAAAATTATAAACTTTTTATGGAGGTGCAGGAAGATGAATCTCGGAAGGGAGCAAGTTCTGGGAATAGAGGTGGTTACAGAAGATTTTGATACGATTTTTAGAGAACTTACTAATTTTATGGAAAGCGATTTTGATATATTACCTGTTGTTATGGCCTGTGCCAACCCTCATGCTCTTGTCTCAGCCACAGAATTGCCTGAATTTCACAAGGCTTTAAAAAGTTTTCAAATTATTGTCCCCGATGGTATTGGTGTAGTAATTGCATCAAGACTTCGCGGAGGCGAGATTAAAAGGAGACTGCCTGGGCCTGATTTCTTTGAAAATTTTTGTAGATATCTTGAGAAAATAGGAAGGTCTTATGGCCATTTTTTTCTCGGTAGCACGGAGGAAACACTGCAAAAAATTGTAGAGAGGTTTAGTAAAGAGTTTCCACAGCAAAAGGTAGTCGGTACCTATTCCCCACCTTTTGTAAAAAGTTTGTATTTTGAAGAAAATGAAAATAATAAAATTTTACAGGTTGTTGAATCTGCAAGGCCTGAAATACTGTGGGTTGGCTTAACTGCACCAAAGCAGGAGATTTGGATTTACCAGAATCTCGGTCATCTAAAGGAAATGGGTGTGCGCTTTGTAGGTGCCATTGGTGCTGCCTTTGATTGGTTTGCAGGTGTTAAAAAGAGGAGTCCCAAGTTTTTCAGGGCAATTGGTCTTGAATGGCTTCCAAGGCTTATTTTGGAGCCAAAGAGATTGTGGAAGAGGGTATTTGTGTCGGGACCAAAGTTTTTCTAT
>CAZZKY010000040.1:0-11557 GCA_964654765.1 uncultured bacterium
ACTGGGTAAATAGTAGTTCACATAACCCGGTAGTTCATCTTCAAAAACAATGTTTGATTTATCTATCCTACCACCAACAAGCTCAAGGTCAATACGGGCATATTCGGTAATAGCTTCCTCTTTGTTTAATTTCTCTTTGGGATTGATAAACTCGTTTTCTGATGCTATTTCTTTATTCTTTTCTGAGTAAATCACGTAGCTAACGCCGTCGTTTTTAAAGAACAAATTAAGTCCAGGAGCCCTGGTGGAGAAGATTATGTCTTTGACAGGTTTCCCTTCAAAATCCGTAACCTGACCGTAGTTGGGTTCAAATCCCCTGTAGGCTTTTATCAGCTCGTCGGTTGGGACAGAGGCATAGAGGGGCAAAAGCCCCAAGATTACCCACAGCAGTAGAAATTTACGATATTTCGACATATATATTCTCCTTTTTCCAAATAAATTTTAATAATTTACATTTGTTTTGTCAAGCATATGGCATTGCTCCAAATTAATCTTCCCGAGTGTTTGCCTGAGATCCTTGTTTTGAGTGAGATTTGATTTTAGCAGTAACTTTTTTGATAGCTTATCAGGGTTTGCCTTTATGCTAATAGTTTTAAAATAGCTTCACTTTCGGGTAGCACCTTGAACTTTTCAGGTTGTCGTATTAATGTCATCTATTTTAACTGTTGTAAATCACTCTAAAATTGATTCAGCTACGAAAACGTGATAGATGTTTTAAAATTTAATAAAATATGGAGGTGAAAGGATGTTTATCTTTTATCTTCTGATTTCGGTTAAAACTATATCCGTTTCAATTCCGCCTCTTGCTTCTATGGTGAGTTTCATAGCTGGGGATGATTACAAGGTGGTTTCAATTGTTAATCAAATGCAAAATCCTCATACTTATGAGATTAAGCCTTCAGACCTAAAAACCGCCATAACTTCAGACCTTCACATTGAAGTTGGTGGGCATATTGAAGGGTGGGGTAAGAGAATATGCGAAAAGCATAAAAATTGCCTTAGGGTCTATGATGAACTTGTAAGTAAAAATATTAAGGTTACCAATCCCCATATATGGTTAGACCTTACACTTGTTCCAGAATGTGCAAAAATTATTGAGCAGAGACTCGAGAAAACTTTCCCTCAAGATTCTCTTATCTTTAGAAAAAACCTTCAGCAATTCCTTGCAGGCTTTGATTCACTTATGAAAGAACTTAAGGAGTCTTTTGAGGGGTATTCAGGAACGAAGGTTCTATTGTACCACCCCTCGTGGAACAATTTCCTTGAGCCTCTCGGTTTAAAGGTTGCAGGCGCCCTCGTTCATCACGGTGAAAAGGAAATTTCAGCTGGTGATTTCGCAAGGTGGGTTAAAAGGATAAAGGCCGAGAATATTCGGCTTATAGTTGCAGAGAGCAATATGCCTTCCAGAATCTGTGAAAATTTGGCCAAAGAATCCGGCGCATGTTACGTTCTTCTTAACCCCTTATTTGGCGGTGATTTTCTAAATAGCATAAAAGAACAAGCCCTTTTAATTAAGAAAGGTTTAGAATGCCAGAAATAGTCTTTTACAAGGTTACTATCGGATACCCCTATTATGTAGTTACGGAAGATCTAACTTTTACCGTTGATAAAGACGATTTTCTCATCGTCTTTGGACCAAATGGTGCTGGAAAAACAACTCTTGCTAAGACTCTACTTGGTATTTTGAAACCTATAAAGGGTGATACCTACATTTTCGGATGTCCTGTAAGCGGCGTATGCCCTCATAAAAAGATGATTGGATACGTTCCACAGGTTTATAATCTTGATAAGGATTTTCCTGCAACTCTTTATGATGTTGTGATTTCAGGGTGCTACCCTCTTTTGAAACCCTTACAAAAAGTCCCCCAACTTTTTAAGGAACAGGCTGTTGAAAACCTAAGGACTGTTGGATTAATTGATTTTAAAGACAGGCCCTTCGCTCAACTTTCTGGGGGCCAGCAAAAGCGAGGTTTAATTGCCCGAGCTTTAATGGGTCCTCCAAAGGCTCTTCTCCTTGATGAACCAACTTCTGGTGTAGATATGGTTAGTGAGATGCAAGTAAATGAGGTAATAGTTAAAGCACATCGGATTTTTCAAATTCCTGTAATTCTTATAACTCACGATGTGAACCCTTATCTTGATGTTGCTACCAAGTTTATTTTGATGGGGTATGGGAAGTATTTTTTTGGTTCTTTTGAGGAAGTTATGAGACCCGAAGTTCTCTCGGAGGTTTATCAAACTAAAGTCGATGTGATTAATGAAAAAGGTTCACGTTTCATTAACGTAAGGGATTTCCACCATGATAGAAATGTTTAGGCTATCGGTTATACAGAGGGCTTTTATAGCAATATTGATTGCTGGTGCCTTTTTGCCTCTTGCCGGATCCATTTCCCTTCTTTCAGGGATGTCCTTTCTGGCAGCCGGTTTTGCTCACATTGCCTTTGCAGGCGTTGCCTTAGGATATCTTTTCCGCTTTGATCCTCTAATAGGTGCTCTCACAATAACAGTAGTTTCTGCCTATTCTTTGTGGTATTTAAGTGAAAAGAGGGGAGGAAAGTATGAACAAACTTTGAGTATTCTGTTTTCTTTTTTTATGGCCTTAGCAATTCTGTTTTTCGGATTAACAAGGACTTACACTTCCGACGCTATGTCCTACCTTTTCGGTAGTCCATTAATGGCTAATGTAGTTGATGTGACTCTCCTTGTGGTTGCCTTCCTTTTGTATATTTTATTTGTCATCTACTATCAAAGGGAATTGTTTCAAATTGTTTTTTCTACAGAGCTTTCTCTGGCTTCTGGGATTGATGTGAGCAGATTTAGACTTCTTTTCTTCATTTTTACTGCTCTTGCAGTGGTTCTTAGCATGAAATCTGTTGGCGCCCTTGTGGTTTACGGCCTTATGGTTATCCCTCCTGCTTTATCACAGAGAATTTCGAAACATTTTAATCAGATGATTTTTATTTCTGTTATCTTTGGGATAATGAGTTCATTTTTGGGTTATATCCTCTCTCTGGCTATAGATGTCCCAGTTGGTGCGGCAGTAGTTGTAATTGCAACAATTTTTTATTTGTTGTCCTTTATATTTAAGAAATGAGGATACTTCAGGTAAGTGACGCTTATTTACCTTTTCCTGGAGGAGTTGGTGAGCATATTTACAACCTCAAAAAGTATCTTGAAAGACTTGGACATGAAGTTTATGTTCTAACCGCAGGTTTTCCAGGGCTTGTTGAGGAGGTTGACACCAATGTTATCAGAAGAGGCAAAGTAGTTTTAACCCCAGCACTTAAGATTTTCAACTACACTCAGCTAACTTTAACCTTTGACCCCGAGTTACCTGGTTTTTTAAAGGAGTTTTATAGAGTAAATAGATTTGATGTTGTTCATCTTCATGGTCCTCTTGCTCCCAATCTCCCTGGGCTTGCACTTCGTTATTCCAGGTATCCGTCGGTAGCAACTTTTCACACCGCTTTTGTTGGATTTAACTGGAATAAAATAGCGAGGATATTTTTTGAGAAGGATGCAAGGAAGCTGAGAAAGTTCATTTTTGTTTCGAACACGGCAAAGGAAGCTGTTATTCCCCCTTATCGCGGGGATTGGATTATTATTCCAAATGGGGTTGATCTGGAGTTATTTTACCCGCAAGAAAGTGGAAAATTTGTTAGGGGGAAGGTCAATATAGGATTTTTAAGCAGGCACGAACCCAGGAAAGGCCTTGATGTTCTCCTTGAAGCTTTTGCCGAAGATAAAGAGCTTAAAGAAAATGCACACTTGATTATAGGTAGTTCGGGGCCTCTAACAGAAAGTTATAAAAAGTTTTGTGAGGAGAATAATATACCAGCAACGTTCTTAGGGAAAATCCCGAAACCTGAACTTCCAGATTTCTATAGGAGGCTTGATGTCTTTATTGCACCGGCCTTGGGTGGTGAGAGTTTTGGTTTGATTTTGCTTGAAGCCATGGCCTGTGGAACTCCTGTCATTGCCTCCAATATAGAGGGTTATAGGAATGTTATAATTGATATGGAGAATGGTCTTCTCTTCGAGAGAGGAAATTCCCTTGATTTGGCGTCCAAGATTAAAAGACTTATTTCAGATGAGAATTTGAAATTAAAGATAATACAAAGAGGCTTGGAATTTGTTAAGCCGTATCACTGGTTTGAGATTGCAAAGAGAGTAGAACAAGTTTACAAGGAGATTGTTTAATATGTTTGTAACATTAGTTGCTCAATTTATTGCCTTTTTTGTCCCTCAAAAAGTTGCTGAGTTTATTGCAATCATTCTTGCTGATGCCTTTCGCATTTTCGATTGGCGGACAAAGGCGGTTATGAAAAACCTCGAAATACTGTTTCCCAACAAACCCCTCCGGGAGCGAAAATTGATTATGCGAAACACCTTCCGAAAGATGTTTGTTACCTATATCAGAGTAATGAAAATTAACAGAAGAAAGTGGGAACAATATGTTGACCCCAGAGACCTCGAAGTTTTCAAGGGCAAGAAAGCTATTGTCTTTTCAATTCATATGGGGCCCTGGGATATCGCCTCTAAGTATGTAAATCTGTATGGATTTGAATTCTATGCTCTTATGGAAAACCTTCCTAAGTTTTATCTCTGGATGTGGCTGAGATTTAGAAGGGGGATAAAGGTTTTTCTTGTTGGGACAGGCACGATAAAGGCAATTCAAAAATTGAAAAGGGAAAAGGAATTCGCTCTTGTAGTCCTTGTGGACAGGGTAACTTCTGGAAAATATGTCGTCAAAAAATTCTGCGGACAAAATGTTATTTTTGCAGAAGGAATTTTCAAGCTCCCGAAAATTTTAGACAGTGATGTTTACTTCCTGCTTTGTTATTGGGATGAAAATATGGAAAGGGTTAGGTTTGACGTAGTTCCACTTGAAAAGGGGGATGTAGAAAGTAAGGTTTTCGACTTATTTGAGGAGAGTGTGAAAAAGTACCCTGATCAGTGGTTTAACTTTTACTTTTTCACTACTCAAAGGCCGATTTGAGGATATAGAGAACTACCTCGTCATAAGAGATTCCCATATGCTCCGCTTCCTTTGGTAAGTCTGAAAGGTCTGTCATACCGGGAAGTGTATTGATTTCAAGAACATAGTAGTTCCCGCTTTCGTCCACTATACCATCTACCCTGGAAAATCCGCGACATCCTAATTCCCTGTGAAGTTTAACAGAAGCTTCCTGGAAGGCTTTCGTCGTTTCTTCAGAAAGACGTGCAGGTATTATAAAATTCGTTAGTCCTTTAGTATATTTTGCTGTATAGTCGTAAAATTCTCTTCCAACAACCTCCAGCTCAAGAATTGGTAATGGAAAGCTTTCCTCCCCAGTCCCAAGTACTCCACAGGTAATGGTTTTACCTTTAATGTATTTTTCAATATAGAAATCACCAAACTTTTCACGGGTTTCGAAAACTGCTTCAAAATACTCCGTCTCATTATGAACTATTTTGACTCCAAGACTGGACCCTTCGTATCTCGGTTTTACCACGGCTGGAATTCCAAGGGTTTTTAATGCTATTTCAGCTTCTTCTTTTAGGTTATTTTTGTGTGATGGTATGAAATAATAGGGTGGAGTATTTATGTTCGCATAGTGCATTATTTTCTTTGCCATTATTTTGTCCATTCCGATAGCTGATGCAAGGACACCCGAACCGGTGTAAGGAATTCCCATTATCTCAAGCATTCCCTGAATGGTTCCATCTTCACCTGGCTTTCCATGAAGGATTATAAAGGCAACGTCTGTAAAACCCGGTTTAATCTCTGTTATATTCTCCTTTGTTAAATCGAAAAGATAGGCGTTAAAACCTTGCCTAAGAAGGCTTTCGTATACTTTTTTACCAGACCTAAGGGATACTTCACGCTCACCAGACCAACCACCACAAATAACAGTAATTTTCTTGTCCTTTAATTTCTCTTTAAGCTGAGAAAAATCCATAAACCTTAGAAGCTATTAGGCATTAACCTCCTTACCTTTTTAAGGTCGGTTTTATCAACAAGGGTTGGCTTTCTAAGGTTTCTTCTCCTTTTTGCATTTTTACCTATAAGTAGGTGGCTTTTAAAAGCCTTAAATCTCTTAACTTTTCCTGTACCGGTTACCTTAAATCTCTTTTGAGCTGAACGTTTACTTTTAACCTTGGGCATGTTCATCCTCCTTTAGTTTTTTTTTGTCTGGGCCTTTAAAAGAAAGGTTAAATTTCTACCTTCCATCTTAGGGGGAACTTCAACGATTGCCTCACCTTCTAATTGTTGCGTGATTTTTTCGTAAATCTCATTCCCCCACTCAGGATGGGCCAATTCCCTTCCTTTGAACATTATTATAACACGAACTTTACTCCCGTCTTCGAGGAATTCTCGAACCTTCTTAAGCTTAACCTCGAGGTCGTGATCTGAGATTCTCGGGCTCATTGTTATTTCCCTGACTTCACCCTGCTGCTTTTTCTTCGCCTCTTTTTGTTTTTTCTGTTCTTCATATTTTAACCTTCCATAGTCCAATATCTTACATACAGGAGGATTTGCATTAGGTGAAACTTCTACTAAGTCAAGTCCGTATTCGTAGGCTAACTTCAGGGCGTCTTTTGTTTTCATTATGCCGAGATGCGTTCCGTCAGGTCCTATAACTCTCACTTCATAGGCTCTAATTCTTTCATTCACCCTATAGGGTTCTTCTTTATTTCTTTTCTTAAAGTTGGGGTTTAATGGTGATTGTGTATCTCTGCTAATGGCCACTACCTCCTTTCATTTCTTCCTTAATCAAGTTCAAAAAATCATCCAAGGTCATTTTTCCAATGTCTCCAACCCCATGTTTTCTAACAGAAACTAAATTCTGTTCCATTTCTTTTTTCCCAACTATAAGCATAAAGGGGATTTTTTCTACCTCCGCATCTCTTATTTTTGCATTGAGTTTCTCATCCGACATGTTTATAATGGTCCTGATTTCATGATCTTTAAGGAACTCATAAATTTTAGTTGCGTAGGGTATGTTCTCTTCTGATATAGGAATCACTGCGACCTGAATAGGGGCTAACCAAACGGGGAAGTTTCCACCATAGTATTCGATTAGAGTGGCGAAAAATCTCTCAAGAGACCCGAATAATGCCCGGTGTATCAGATAAGGTCTTTTGTCCACACCGTCTTTGTCTCTATAAGTCACGTCAAACCTTTCCGGAAGATTAAAATCAAATTGGATTGTTGTACATTGCCAGGAACGTCCGAGTGCATCTTTAATGGTTATATCTATCTTTGGACCGTAAAAGGCGCCTGCTCCTTCATCAATTTTGTACGGTATGTCAAGATCTTTTAGTGCATTCATGAGTGCCTTGGTCGCTTCATCCCACATTTCAGGACTTCCAACGCTATCCTTTGGCTTCGTGGAAACAAATACTTCGTAATTTTTAAACCCAAATTTGTTAAGTATAAAGTATGCAAATTTTATTACTTCCTTAATTTCGTCTAAAATTTGATCAGGCCTTGCAAAGATGTGGGCATCGTCTTGAGTGAATCCCCTTACCCTAAGTAGACCATGTAAAACCCCCGACCTTTCATATCTATATACCGTCCCGAGTTCGCAATATCTGATTGGCAGGTCTCTATAGCTTCTTACCTTGGTCTTGTAAATCATAATGTGGAACGGACAATTCATCGGTTTTATGTAGTATTGCTGGTTGTCGAGCTCCATTTGGGGATACATGTTATCTTTGTAATAGCTCAAGTGTCCTGAAATCTCCCACAATTTCGAGCGTCCAACATGGGGAGTATATACCAGTTGGTAATCTCGTTTTAAATGTTCCTTTATCCAGAATTCCTCGATGACTCTTCTAATTGCTGCACCTTTGGGGTGCCACAGGATAAGTCCAGGTCCAATTTCTTCATGTACTGAGAAGAGATCGAGTTCTTTACCAAGGACTCTGTGGTCTCTCCTCTTGGCCTCTTCCAGTTTATTTAAGTATTCTTGCAATTGCTCTTCAGTAGGAAATGAAATGCCGTAAATTCTCTGTAATCTTGCGTTGTTTTCGTCACCTCTCCAATAGCTTCCAGATGAGCTTAAAAGCTTTACAGCTTTGACGTAGGAAGTATTAGGAAGATGAGGTCCACGGCAAAGGTCTGCAAAATCACCCTGTTTATAAATTGAAACAACTTCATCAGGGATTTCGTTCAGAATTTCAATTTTATAGTCTTCGCCTATTTTCTTGAAATATTCAACAGCCTCTTCCTTTGAAAGCTCAATTCGTTCTATTGGTAAATTGCGTTTTATAATCTCGCGCATTTTGTTCTCAATGTTCTTTAAGTCTTCTTCTGTGAAGTTGTAACCGTTGGTATCGAAATCGTAATAGAAGCCGTTCTCTATTGCTGGACCTATAGTAACTTTAAAACTTGGGAAAAGTTCTTTTACGGCTTGAGCCATAATATGGGAGGTAGTGTGCCAGTAGGTCTCACGGCCTATCTCTGAATTAAAATCAAGAAGGACAATTTCTTTTTCATCACCTGTGAGTCTGTAGGTCAAATCTCTTGCAATTCCATCGACTATAGCTACGAGGTAGTCGGATTCTTCTCCTATTAGTTCAATAATTGGTTTACCAGCTACTTCACTTTTTGAAAATTCAATTATTCCGTTTTTCTTCAAAAACTTCATACAGTTGTATATATTAACGT
Organism: uncultured bacterium; assembly: GCA_964654765.1. Taxonomy (GTDB): domain Bacteria; phylum Hydrothermota; class Hydrothermia; order UBA1063; family UBA1063; genus UBA1063. The sequence continues at coordinate 8,657 of CAZZKY010000040.1, forward strand.
CTTTTCTTTGTTTTTCAAAACGAAATGGGAAAACCCCACCCCCTCCAATTTAGCAGAATTACTTGATTATGAGCTGAATCATAAATCTTTCGAATGTTAATAACAGGGTATACTGCAGGATTAGAACCGCGAAACCTGCTTTTAACATATCGACTACCTTAAGCTCTCCAGAACTGTAGACAATTGCGTTTGGTGGTGTGCTAATCGGTAGTAGCATAGATGCAGAAGCAGAAAGGCTAATCGCAACGACTAAAATGGCTTGGTGAACTGGATCTAAGTTTAGTCCCATAGCAAGTGGTATTATTAGCGCTGCAGTGCTGGTATTAGACATGAAGTTGGTTATTAAAGCGGTTATTCCTGCAAGGAGAGCAACTTGGGCAGTGAAAGAGAGATTGCTTATTCCTAAGGAGTTCACTATGTAGGTGCCGAGTCCACTCGCCTTGAAAGCTGCGCCAAGGGAAAGTCCACCTCCCATCAAAATTAGTACATCCCAGCTAAGGCTGTTGAAATCATCCCGTTTTAAAATTCCAAAAGAGAAGTAGATTAATACCGGAACTAAGGCTACATACGCAGCATCTACTTTGTGCAAAGATTCGGTAAGCCATAATAAGGCAGTAATAATTGATACAATTATAATCACTTTAACTCTTGGGTCATTTCTTTTTGATGTATCCGAAGAAACGTGCATTTCTACTCTGTCTACTTTATGGGGGAAGAGGAAATAAAGAACAATCCAGGTTAAGGCTATTAGTATAACCACATAAGGAAATGCAAAGAGGACCCAATTAGCAAAGTTTACGTTAGCTCCTGCCTTCTTGAGGTAATCCAGGGCTATAGCGTTAGGAGGCGTACCGATTGGCGTTCCCATTCCACCGATGTTAGCACCGAAAGCAATGGCTATAAGTAAAGCCTTTGCGTAGTTTTTGTCTGTAAGTTTTCTCACGACTGGAAGTGTTACTGCAAGCATAAGCGCAGTGACCGCAGTATTAGACATCCACATGGAGAGGAAGCCCGAAACTGCAAGAAACGCAAAGAGTGTGATCCCTGGTTTTCCGCCGGTGTTTTCAATTATTTTCTCTGCAACGAGTTCATCAATTTTATATGCTTCAAGCCCCTTCGCGAGAACAAAACCGCCCAAGAAGAGGAGGATGGTGGTGCTGAAAAATGGCGAGAGAAAAGTTGTCGCCTTAGCACCCTCGATCTTTGGTAATAACCATAGCACCTCAAGTATGAGAATTACGAAGGATGTTACATAAAGAGGAACAATCTCAAAAATCCACAGAATTGCAGCTACAATAAAAATTATTGCGGTTATCTTTTGGGGTACAGTCATCGAGGTCATAACAGGAAGTTGATATAGCAGTACTGCAATAATTGCCGTCAAAAGAAGGCCAAATAGCCTTTTCAATGTGTTCATATAACCTCCTTATTTAGAGCACAAAAAAGCCCTATACCCCTTATATGTCATATAAACATCAACTTTTGATGCGATTTCAAAGGGTGAATGCATTGAAAGGAGCGGAGGCCCAGCATCTATTACCTCCATTCCGTACTTTGCGAGGTATTTGGCAACGGTGCCTCCACCTCCTTCGTCTACCCTTCCCAGTTCTGCAACCTGCCATACAACGTTTGCAGAATCGAAAATGTTTATTATTTTTGCAACAAACTCAGCGTTTGCGTCATTTGTAGAATACTTACCACCAGAGCCAGTGTATTTTGATATTGCGATACCGTACCCCAGTCTCGCTGCATTCTTTAGCTCATGGACCTCTTTCCAATTAGGATCAACACCAGCTGTTACATCTCCAGAAATAGCTTCGCTTTTTGCAAGAATTTCTCTAATCTGGGAGTAGTCATCGATTCCATTTTCTTTTAGAATTTTGGTGATCACGTTCTCTATAATTAGCGATTGTGCGCCGGTACTGCCATCCGACCCAATTTCTTCTTTATCGAAGAGGACAACCAAAAGATGTTTTGCAGGATTTTCTGCGTCTAAAAGTGCTCTAACGGCAGTAAAAGCACAAACTCTATCGTCCTGTCCGTAACCGCCTATCATAGACCTGTCAATGCCTACATCTAAAGCCTCTCCCTGTGGAACTATTTCAAGTTCAGCAGAGATAAAATCCCTTTCTTCAATGTTGTACTTTTCCTTAAGTATCTGTAAGACATTCTGCTTAACCTTTTCTTTTATCTTTTCGTCGTCCGTGTTGATGGGTATATGTCCAAAAAGTAAATCCAGTTTTTCACCATGAATGGCTTCTGATATGTTCTTATTTGCCTGTACATTTCTGGCAAGGTGTGGCAGGATGTCTGTAAAAGTGAAGACGGCATCACCGGGTTCGTCACCTATGTTTACCTTCATAACTGTTCCATCGGCCTTTACTATAACTCCGTGAATAGCCATAGGTTTTGTCACCCACTGGTATTTTTTAATGCCTCCATAATAGTGAGTTTCAAGAAGCACAAGATCGGTATCTTCGTAGACTGGATTTTGTTTAACATCAATTCTTGGCGCGTCAATGTGAGCCGCTATGATTTTAAAGCCTTCATAAATGCTCTCAGTACCTTTTTTGTACAGGATGAGACTCTTATTCTTTATGTTGTATGCCCTTATATCGGATCTGTCTTTAATGAGATTTTCAAAAAATTCTACTACTTCCCTTTCAGTTTTAGCCTTCGTGAGGAATTTTCTGTACTCTTCGCAAAAACCGAAAATTTCTTGAGATTTTTCGGTACTCCACGCATTTTTAAATTCCATGGCATTCCCTCACTTATAAAATTCTGGCCTGGGAATATTTTCCAGTGTGCCGTGGGTTAATTCGTGTTTCTTGAGGAGGGTTTCCAGATTTTCATCGACCATTTGCTGAATATATTCGACCTGAGATTCGTTGAGGTGTTTGA
>CAZZKY010000041.1:0-27851 GCA_964654765.1 uncultured bacterium
ATGCTATACCAAAAATAGGAGAATTAAGAAAGAGGATACTGTTCACCCTGTTTATCATTGTAATTTATCGTATAGGAACCCATATCCCTCTCCCCGGTATAAACGGTCAGGCCTTAGCCGAATTTTTTAAATCGCAATTCACCGGCACTATCTTTGGGCTTTATGATATCTTTGTAGGTGGCGCATTGCAGAGGGCGGCAATCTTTGGCGCAGGAATAATGCCATATATATCTGCTTCAATTATCATGCAGTTGCTAACAACTACTTGGCCTTACTTGGAAAGGTTGCAGAAAGAGGGAGAACACGGAAGGAGACTTATAAATAGGTATACGCGCTATTTCACTGTAGTTGTGGCAGGGATTCAGGCCTTTGGTATTGCCCTCTTTCTATCTAACGTCGTTGCTCCATCTGGAGCCAGAGTTGTTCCTAATCCCGGTCCTGGCTTTATGTTCCAGACTATTATATCTCTCGTAGCAGGAACTTTATTTTTGATGTGGCTGGGTGAACAAATTACTGACAATGGAATTGGAAATGGTATTTCAGTACTGATTTTTGCTGGTTCATTGGATTCCATACCCTATGAGTTTGCAAATACCTTTCAACTTTTGCGTTCTGGTTCTATTTCTCCCCTTGCTTTTCTTTTCCTCCTCGTGATTATCGTCCTAACCGTTGCCGGTGTAGTTATGATAACGGAGGCCCAGAGGCGAATCCCTATTCAGTATGCAAAGAAGATTGTGGGAAGAAGGGTTTACGGGGGACAGTCCACATATCTTCCATTAACGCTAAATACTGCGGGGGTAATTCCGATAATTTTTGCACAAACCATTCTCATGATCCCGAGTAATTTGGCTATGTTCGCGAAAGTTGATTTCTTACAGAATTTTGCAACCAAATTTAGTCCAGGGAATATCTTATACGATCTGCTATATGCTATATTAATTGTCTTCTTTGCCTATTATTACACTTCTATTGTCCTCTCCCCAAAGGACCTTGCAGATAATCTTCAGAGGTATTCCGGCTTTATTCCAGGAGTAAGACCCGGGCAAAAGACCGCCGAATATATAGACAGAGTAATGAGCAGGATTCTCCTACCCGGTGCCATCGCTTTTGCTTTGATAGCGATAGTTCCTTATCACATAATGAAGTGGACCGGGGCACAGATTTATTTTGGAGGGACGAGAATTCTCATCATTGTAGGTGTTGCCCTTGAATTAATGCAGCAGATAAATTCTTACTTAATAATGAACCAGTACGAAGGTCTTCTGAAGAAGGGTAAAATCAGGGGATGGAGAGGATAAGGCTCATATTTCTTGGTCCACCTGGTGCTGGAAAGGGAACCCAAGCAGATAAATTGCAAGATGCTTTTGGGATAGTTAAAATATCAACGGGTGATATTTTGAGGGAAGCGGTTAATCAAGGCACAACCTTAGGTGAGATAGCGAAAGTCTATATGGAAAGGGGCGAGCTTGTGCCGGATGATATAATAATAGGGCTCGTAAGGGAAAAAATTTTACAACTTGACCAATTTGTTCTTGATGGTTTCCCAAGAAATGTCAATCAGGCTGAGGGGCTTGACCGCCTTCTCGAAACCCTCAACAAAAAATTAACGGGTGTTATTTACTTTAATGTTTCAAATGAAGAGGTGAAGAGAAGGTTACTTGCTCGCAGGATTTGTCCATCTTGTAAAAGAGTCTATAACCTGATCACCGAACCACCCAAGAATGATGAGATATGTGATGTCTGTGGAGTTAAATTAATAGTAAGGAGTGACGACAACGAAGAAACTATTGAAAATCGTCTTAAGGTCTATTACCAGCAGACGATGCCCCTTTTGGAGTATTATGAAAATAGGGGCCTCCTTAAAAAAATAGATGGGAACCAATCACCGGATGAGGTATTTACCAATCTGGTTAAAGTTATAGGGTTATGATTTACATTAAGAAGCATAAGGAAATTGAAATGATTAAGAAGTCTGCCAGCATCCTCCGAAAGGTGTTCCAAAAGGTTGATGAATTCATAAGGCCAGGTATTACCTCGAAGGAGCTGGATGACTTTATTTTCAATGCTATTATTGATTTCAAGGCTGAGCCAGCTTTTCTTGGTTACAGAGGATATCCTGCATCAAGCTGTATTTCGATAAATGAAGAAGTTGTGCATGGAATTCCTGATGAAAGGATTTTGCAAGAAGGAGACCTTGTAAAGGTGGACATAGGGGTTAACTATCAAGGCTTTTTCAGTGATGCCGCTAAGACTTATTTTCTCGGGAGTGATGCAGACCTTTCCATTAACAGGTTAGTAAGTGGCACTAAACTTGCGCTGATGGAGGGAATGTCGGTAATCAGAGAGGGTATTCACCTCGGTGATATATCTCATGCGATTGAAGAGACTGCTAACAGGTTTAAACTTGGCGTGGTGAAAATTCTTGGGGGGCATGGTGTAGGACTCAAATTGCACGAGGACCCCTTTGTACCAAATTTTGGCAAAAGGGGGAATGGACCTATATTGTACGAAGGTGTTATCATTGCTATCGAACCTATGTTTACCTTAGGAAGTGGTGATGTTCAAGAAAAGGAAAATGGGTGGACAATTGTTACTAAGGATGGCTCCTTAGCAGCTCACTTTGAAGAGACTGTTTTAGTTACCAAGGATGGTTTTCAAAATTTAACCAAGGTGGTTTATGGATAAGAAAAACGTTATAAGAATGGAAGGTACAGTGAAAGAGGTTTTACCTAATGCAATGTTCCGAGTTACCCTTGACAATGGCGTAGTGGTACTTGCCCACGTTTCCGGCAAGATGAGGATGAATTTTATTAAGATTTTGCCCGGGGACAGAGTGGTAGTTGAATTATCGCCCTACGACCTGACAAGGGGTCGTATTGTTTTTAGGTATAAATAGGCATTACTTTTGACACTCTATGGGTTTTGCATTAAAATTGATAAACTTCATGAGGAGGATTGTTGATGAAAGTAAGGTCTTCTGTCAAAAAAATTTGCAACAAATGTAAGGTAATTAAGAGGAAAGGAAGGGTAATGGTTATTTGTGAAAACCCGAAGCATAAGCAAAGGCAGGGTTAGGAGGGAAGATGGCAAGGATTGCTGGTGTTGACCTACCAAGGGACAAAAAGATTTTTGTGGCGTTAACCTATATTTACGGTATAGGCTTCTCGACGGCGAAGAAGATTCTTGAGGCCACAGGTATTTCACCAGACAAAAAGACAAAGGATCTTACACCGGAAGAAGTTGCCAAGCTCAGAGACGAGGTTTCTAAATACAAAGTTGAGGGAGCGTTGAGGGCAGAAGTGCAGAGAAACATTAAAAGATTAATTGACATTGGTTGCTATAGAGGTTTAAGACATCTTGCCGGCCTTCCAGTTAGGGGACAGAGAACCCGTTGCAATGCAAGAACTCGTAAAGGTCCGAGAGGTAATATGTTCAGGAAAAAGAAAACAGCTGGTAAGTAAGGGAGGAAATACATATGGCAGCACCTAAGAGAACCAGAGAATCGCAGGCACAGAGGAAAAAAAGGAAAGCGAAAATAGTCGAGCCTGTTGGAATTGCTCATGTTTATTCTACTTTCAATAATACGATTGTAACGATAACCGACTTAAAGGGTAATACAATTACTTGGGCAAGTGGTGGAACCGTTGGTTTTTCTGGAACCAGAAAAGGAACGCCTTTTGCTGCTGGCGCAGCCGCCCAGAAAGCTGCGAAAGAGGCAAAAGATTTAGGCCTTCAGAAGGTTGAAGTCTGGGTAAAAGGGCCGGGGCCGGGTAGAGAAACGGCCATAAGGGCAATTCAATCTGCAGGCCTTGAAGTAATCGGTATTAAGGATGTGACTCCAATACCTCATAATGGATGCAGACCACCTAAGAGAAGGAGGGTTTAATTAACTATGGCACGTTACACTGGTCCAAAATGTAGGTTATGTAGGAGAGAGGGTATTAAATTATTTTTAAGAGGTGATCGTTGTAAAACCAACAAGTGCGCTCTTGAGAGGAGAAAGTCTGTTCCAGGGGCTCCACCTGGCGCAGCTCGGAAAAAATTGTCGATTTACGGAATGCAGTTAAGAGAAAAGCAGAAAGTAAAAAGGATTTACGGTGTTTTGGAGGCACAGTTTAGAAGATACTTTGAAATAGCGAGAAAGATGCCTGGAAACACAGGTGAAAATCTGCTTAGCTTGTTGGAAAGAAGACTTGATAATGTTTGTTATTTGTTGGGTTTTGCTAAATCGAGAAATCAAGCCAGGCAGCTTGTAAGACACGGTCACATATTGGTTAACGGCAAGAAAGTTGATATACCATCCTATCTTGTTAATGTAAATGATATTATTGAAGTTAGGGAGAAATCGAGGAATATTCCTTTTATTGTAGAAAGCCTTGAGGAGAGAAAGACCTTTGATGTACCGACGTGGCTGGAATTAGACAAAGAACACTTCAGAGGAAGAGTTGTAAGGATGCCTGAAAGAAGCGATGTAACATTCCCGATCAATGAAACGTTGATTGTAGAGCTTTATTCTAAGTGAGGTAACTTATGCCAGTGTACAAGAAACAGGAAGGTATTGATTTTAGTTTTGTTAAAGATATAAAATATGTCCTCCCCCTTGGTGTTTACCGGGAGGAGGTACTTGCTGATTATGGGAGATATGTTTTTTCTCCTCTTGAGAGAGGCTATGGACACACCATAGGAAATGTCCTAAGGAGAATCCTTCTTTCTTCTATTCCTGGTTATGCAATTGTTGCCGTTAGGATTGATGGTGTACCTCATGAGTTCTACTCCATGGATGGCGTATACGAGGATGTCACAAATATCATTCTTAATCTAAAAAGAGTTAGAATCAAGTTTGATCCGGAAATTGAAAAAAGTGCTATCCTAAGATTGACTGCGACTGAAAAAAGGGAATACAAAGCAGGCGATATTAAGACACCGGAGTACGTTACTATTGCTAATCCTGAACAGCACCTTTTTACAGTTACTGGAGATGATGTGGTCGTCAACATGGAGCTCTACGCGGTCAGGGGAAGGGGGTATGTTCCAGCCGAGGATATAAACATAGAAGACCTCCCGGTGGGCTATATTAAAATGGATGGGCTCTTTTCACCTGTCACTAAAGTGAATTTTACCGTAGAAAATGTTAGGGTTAAAGCCAGGACCGACTTTGAAAAACTCACTCTTGAGATATGGACGGACGGGACAGCTAACCCGGATGACGTTTTTCAGTATGGGGTAGACCTTTTACTTGACGTCTTCTCGCGCTTTAAGCAGGAAACTGAGCTCTTCAAAGAAATGAGACCAGTTATAGATTATGAAAAGAAGTTAAAAATCAGAGAAATCCTTGAAAAAGATATTGATGAACTTGAACTTTCAAGACGTCTGTTGAATGTGTTAAAGGATGAAGGAATCACAAAAATAAAAGAACTGGTTACTCTTAACAAAGAACATCTCTTAAAGATGAAGAACCTTGGTGAAAAGTCGATAAAAGAGATAGAAGAGAAGCTAAATATGTACGGACTGAGCTTTGGAATGAACTTGAAGGAGTTCGAAATTTAGGAGGTAGCTAATGAGGCACCTTAAAAAAGTTAAAAAGCTGGGAATGGTTAAAGAACACAGGGAAGCCGTTTTAAGAAACCAGGTTATGTCCCTTATTATTCACGGAAGGATTAAGACCACGCTTCCAAAGGCCAAAGAAACGCGGAGGCTTATTGAAAAGTTAATAACGATTGCAAAAAGGAATGACCTTGCATCCATAAGGCTGGCTGCAAGGTACGTAAACAATGATAGGAGGATTCTTGAGAGGCTGTTTAAAGAAATTGCCCCCCTCTTTAAGGAGAGAAACGGGGGGTATACCAGGATTTTGAGGCTCCCGCCCAGGAAGGGGGACAATGCACAAATGGCCATTCTGGAACTCCTTGAACAACCGAAAAAACCTTTTGAAATTAAAGCGAAAGGCTGATCTATTCAGCCTTTCGCTTAATTCTTTTTCCTTCTTTTTTTTTCAGATATTTATTTGTTTCATAATCCCTGGAGGAAAACATGAGTAAAAAAGAATTGCTATCTGGCAATGAGGCCATTGCCAGAGGTGCATGGGAAGCAGGCGTAAAAGTTGCAACCGCCTATCCGGGAACTCCCTCCACTGAAATCCTTGAAAATGTTGCAAAGTATGAAGAAATCTACGCAGAGTGGTCAACCAATGAAAAGGTGGCTTTTGAGGTAGCCCTTGGTGCTGCCATAGCTGGTGCGAGAAGCATGACTTCGATGAAACACGTCGGCCTCAATGTGGCTGCAGACCCCTTGTTTACCTCATCCTACACCGGGATCAATGCGGGATTTGTAATAGTAACCTGCGATGACCCTGGTATGCACTCTTCACAGAACGAACAAGATAACAGACGGTACGCGAAATTTGCAAAGTTACCTCTCATTGAACCCTCAGACTCTCAAGAGGCTAAGGACTTTTTAAAAGAGGCTTTTAAGATTTCTGAGATGTTTGATACACCAGTACTTTTCCGAATGACAACCCGTCTTTCTCATACTAAAACGGTGGTGGAACTGGGTGAGAGAGAGGAGGTACCAATAAAGGATTATGTAAAAGATTTTCGCAAGTATGTAATTTTGCCTTCAAATGCTAAGGTGAGACACTATGTGGTTGAAGAACGACTAAAGAAACTCCAGGAGTTTGCTTCTCAAACGAGTCTTAACAGAATTGAAGAAGGGGATCCTTCTCTTGGAATTGTAACCAGTGGTATTTCTTACCAGTATGCAAAGGAGGTGTTTCCCGATGCTACTTTCCTTAAATTAGGGATGTCTTTTCCTTTCCCTGTTGAGTTGTTCAAAAAGTTCGCAAACATGGTGAAAAGAATTATAGTCATTGAAGAAAACGAGCCCTTCCTTGAAGAAGAAATTAAAATCCTTGGTTATACAGATGTGGAAGGTAAGAAGTACATTCCCCTTTGTGATGAACTCTCCCCTGATGTTGTAAGAAAAGGGGTGCTTGGGTCTGAATTGCCACACCCTGAACCGTTGAAATCAGTTGCGAGACCCCCTGTTTTTTGCCCTGGATGTCCTCATACTGGAATTTTTTACAATCTATGGAGGTTAAAGGCTACAGTAACTGGTGATATTGGCTGTTATACGCTTGGAGCATTACCGCCTTATGAGTCTATTGACACTACAATTTGTATGGGTGCCGGTATTACCAATGCCTTTGGTTTTGAACTGGCGAGGGGTAAGGAGTTTTCTAAGAAACTTTTTGGTGTTATTGGCGATTCCACCTTTCTTCATACCGGTATACCAGGACTGATTGATATCGTTTATAACAAGGGGATAACAAAAATAATCATCCTTGATAATCGCATAACAGCAATGACCGGGCATCAGGATCATCCAGGCACGGGGAGAACTGCAAAGGGAGAACCTACAAAGGAAATTGATATAAAAGAAATTGTTAAGGCTTGTGGTGTAGAGAAGGTTTACGAAGTTGATCCTCATAAGCTGAGAGAAACGAGAGAAGTGATGAAAGAGGTCATGGAACTGAACGAGCCGGCAGTCATCATTTCAGAAAGGCCATGTGCATTACTTCCCGAAGAAAGAAAAAAGCAGGCTAATAGGCCTAAAAGAAAAGTAAATTCGGATATTTGTAAAGGGGAAAAGTGCATGGGGTGTATAAAACTTGGATGTCCAGCAATCAGCATGAAGGATGGTAAGGCTTATATTTCAGAACTTCTTTGTGTGGGGTGTGACCTTTGTGTCCAGGTTTGCCCCTTTGGTGCAATTTCATAGGAGGGGAAAATGGAAGAAGTCTTTAATGTTATTATTGCAGGTGTAGGAGGGCAGGGAATTCTTACCGCCTCGGAACTTCTTGCTAAGGTTGCAATGGAAGTTGGCCTTGATGCCAAGAAGAGCGAAGTACATGGGATGTCTCAAAGGGGTGGGAGTGTTGTCAGTCACGTTCGCTTCGGGAAAAAAGTTTATTCGCCATTGATTGAAAAAGGTGCGTGTGATGTTATCCTTTCCTTTGAGAAGGCTGAGGGTCTGCGCTGGGTTCACTATCTGAAAAAGGAGGGAGGCAAGGTTGTTTTAAATGACCTTGAAATTATACCAACAACGGTGTCTTTAAAACTTGACACATATCCTTTAAATATTGAGGAACAAATCAGGGAGAAAACGAAGGCAGAATTAATAGTTATACCAGCGACTGAACTGGCAAAACAAGCGGGAGACGCAAGGACGGCGAATACGGTTTTACTTGGTGCAATTTCGAACTTCCTGCCTTTTGAAGAAAAGATTTGGGAAAAGGTAATATCAGAAAGTGTGAAAAGAGAAACGGTTGAGGTAAATTTAAAGGCTTTCTACTTGGGTAAGAATTATTGCAAAAAATAAAAGGAGCCTTCTTTATGGTGAAGTATACTTTTAGAGGAGGAGTTCATCCCCCTTATAATAAATGGACCAGTTCAAGACCTATAGAGGTTCTGCAGGTGCCCCAAACTTTGTATCTTCCCCTTATACAGCACACGGGAAAGCCTGCAAAACCTCTCGTTAAAAGGGGCGATGAGGTAAAGAAAGGGCAGAAAATTGCTGAAGCTGATGGCTACATTTCAGCCTCCATCCATGCACCCACTTCCGGCAAGGTTAAAACCATTATTGAGCACCCCCACCCGGTCTTGTTGACATCCTACCCAACAATTGTTATAGAGGCTGATGGAAAGGATGAATGGTTTGAAGAGCCGAAGGAAAGGCATAACTGGCAAGATTTACCTTCCGAAGAGATTGTAAATGCGGTTAAGGAAGCTGGTATTGTCGGGCTTGGTGGCGCAGCTTTTCCAACCCATGTGAAGTTATCTCCACCAAAGGAAAAGTCTATTGATACGGTAATCATTAACGGTGCTGAGTGTGAACCGTTTCTTACTGCTGATGACAGGATCTTGCAGGAGCGCCCCGTTGATGTCTTGTGGGGTGCCTTTTTAATAAAGCGAGCTGTAAATGCTTCGAAAGTCTTCATAGCAATAGAGGATAACAAACCTGAAGCCATTAAAAAAATCTCTGAGTTTGTGAAAGATTTTGAAGGATTCGAACTAAGAGTAGTTAAGACAAAGTATCCCGAAGGTGCTGAAAAACAACTAATTAAAGCACTAACTGGAAGAGAAGTGCCTCGTGGCGGGTTGCCCATGGATGTAGGATGTCTTGTACAAAATGTTCAGACTTCCTTGGCTATCTATGAAGCTGTGAGATTTGGTAAACCTTTAATTGAAAGGGTAACAACCCTTTCTGGGGATGGTGTTAAGGGAAGTGGTAATTATCTCATAAGGATTGGAACAAGGTTTCAGGATGTCATCGATATGACTGGTGGTTTGGTTGAAGATGTGGTAAAGGTAATTAACGGTGGACCGATGATGGGAATTGCTCAATATACTCTTGATGTACCAGTGATAAAGGGAACTTCGGGAATTTTGCTTTTTACAAGTAAGTATGCAAGAAAATTTGTCGAATATAATTGTATTAGGTGCTCGAAATGTGTTGAGGTTTGTCCGATGGGGCTTTTACCACTAATGCTCGTGGATTATATAAAAGCCAAGAGATTTACAGAAGCAAAGGAAAAGTATGGGCTTCTTGACTGCATCGAGTGTGGTTCTTGTGCTTTTGTTTGTCCATCAAAGATAAACCACGTTCAGTGGATTAAATATGGGAAGCAAGAATTAAGGAGGATAGGATGAGTGAGAAGACCTTTGTCTTATCCGCTTCTCCACACATTAGGACTGAGGAGAGTGTTAAAAAGGTGATGTGGTTTACTGTTTTTACTCTTGCATTTCCTGCCGCTGGCGCTGTCTACTTTTTCGGGTTTTACCCTCTCCTTGTAATGCTTGCAAGTGCCGCTTCCGCTGTGATAACTGAGGCAATCATGCTAAAGCTAAGAGGAAGAGATGTCAGTCAGTGCCTCGATGGGAGTGCGGTTATTACGGGACTTCTTTTGGCTTTGACTTTGCCCCCTAAATATCCTCTTTGGGAAGCAGCTCTTGGCTCTGCCTTTGCAATTGTCTTCGGAAAACAGTTTTTTGGCGGGATTGGACAAAATATATTTAATCCCGCTTTGGTTGGAAGAGCGTTCCTTGTAGCGGCCTTCCCGGTAGACACCACAACCTGGGTTCCAACAAGATTCATGAATCCTGATGCCTTTACCGGAGCTACTCCTCTTGCTATCTTCAAATTTACTAAAACTACAACCCCCTATAAGGATCTTTTCTTAGGCAATGTAGCAGGTTGTATGGGAGAAACGTCTGCTTTACTCATTATAATTGGCGGAATTCTTTTGATAATCAAAGGTTATGTAGATTACAGGCTCCCGCTTTCTTACCTCTTATCGGTTGCTGTTTTCGGTGGTATACTGTGGGTTCTCAATCCTCAAAATTATCCCGACCCGCTATTCCATATTCTTGCTGGAGGTCTGATGCTTGGAGCTTTTTATATGATAACCGATATGGTTACTTCTCCAATTACCCCTCGTGGACGGGTTATTTATGGGATAATTGCGGGCTTTTTGGTTGTTTTGATAAGGTTGTTTGCGGGTTATCCAGAAGGAGTTATGTTTAGCATTTTGATCGCAAATACAATTAGACCATGGATAGATAGGTTGACAGAACCAAGAATTCTTGGGGAGGTCAAAAAATGAATAAGGAATTTAAAATGGTTCTTGTATTAACTTTAGTAATACTCTTTGCGGGTGGTGTTCTTGCTTTTACCTATGTTGCGACTCAAAAGGATATTGAGAGTAACCTTGAAAACACAAAAAAGAGGGCACTTCTTACAGTTGTAAGTGGGACTTCAAAATATGAAGAGGTTAAAATCGATGAGCATACTACAATATTTGTGGCCAAGGATGAGCAAAACAATGTAATAGGATACGGCGTTATGATTGAAGGAGGTGGATTCCAGGGACCAATTAAAGTTATGGTTGGTTTTAGTAGTGATGGTAGCGAGGTTAGGGGTTTGGAAATCATGGAGAACGTTGAAACCCCAGGCCTTGGAAATAGAATAGAAGAGGATTGGTTTAAAAAGCAATTTACAGGTAGAATACCCCCAATTGAGGTTCTCAAAGGTAAAGAACCGGAGAATAGGTCTCAGATTCAGGCTATAACAGGTGCTACAATATCTTCAAAATCTGTTGCAAATATTGTAAATAATGCTGCACAAGTGTTGAATAAGTATCTTTCGGGCGGTGATGCGTCTGGTGTCGAAGATGCGCTTTTAAGGGGCTTTTCTAATAGTTTTCCTGACTATCAGTTAAAAAAGGCTGGGGCTTATTATTTGATTAAAAGTAAAGATGACAAGTTGGTCGGTTATGGCTTGTCTTCTAAATCTCTTGGATACAGTGACACAATTACTATTTTCCTGGCGGTTGATAAGGATTTGAAAAAGATCCTCGGAGTTATTCCTCTATCGGGTGAGGTTATGTCTGAGAGAACAAGGTTTGAAGGATTTTTCAGAAGTCTGAGTAACAAAGATTTGCCTCTGCGGTTGGGAGATTTTGATGTTGTAAGTGGTGCTACCATAACGCAGGATGCTGTAATTTCTGCAGTAAACAAGGGTTTAGAAATTTTAAAAAAGGAGATTAAATAATGGCTCCTAAAAATAGAAGTCTTGGATATGAGTTTGTTAAAGGTCTTTTTAAAGAAAACCCTGTTTTAGTTCAGCTCTTAGGTCTCTGTTCTGTACTCGCAGTCTCTAACACAGTTATAAACAGTATTTCGATGGGACTATCTGTGCTCTTTGTACTGTTTTTCTCTTCCTTCGTAGTGGGGCTTATAAAGGATTTTGTGCCTAATGAGGTAAGGATTCCCGTTTTTATTATCGTGATTGCTACCTTTGTTACTATTACTGACCTCTTTTTAAAGGCGAAGTTTCCAGACATTTCAAAAGCCCTTGGGCCTTACATCCCTCTTATTGTGGTGAATTGTATAATAATGGGTAGACAAGAGGCCTTTACAAGGAAGAACAAACTTATCGCATCTTTAATGGATGCCCTCGGGATGAGCTTTGGCTACATAATCGCGATTGTTGCTATGGGGGCCGTTCGTGAACTCTTGGGCTTTGGTTCAATTTTTGGGATCAAGGTTTTTGGGGCCTGGTACAAACCTATACTTGTTATGATTTTGCCTCCTGGTGCCTTTTTAACTCTTGCCGTTTTGATTGGGTTTATGAACTTTGTAACTAAAAAAGAATAGGAGGATTAGATGTTAAGGCCTTTAATAATATTTTTTGCTGCCGCAATAACTAACAATTTTATACTTACCTACTTTTTGGGACTTTGTCCGTTTCTTGGTGTTTCAGCAAAGGTTTCTTCGGCGATTGGCATGGGGTTTGCCGCTACCTTCGTTATGACGATGACTGCCATAATAACTAATCTTCTTGATCATCTGGTTTTAAGGCCACTCAATCTTAACTTCCTTCAGATAATCGTCTTTATTTTTGTAATTGCTGTTCTTGTGCAGTTTGTGGAAATGGTGATTAAAAAGTTTTCCCCACACCTTTATAAAGCTCTTGGAATATTCCTTCCCCTTATTACCACGAACTGTATCGTGCTTGGACTTGCTCTACTTGGAGCAATGAGAAATTACAACCTTATTGAGAATACCTTCTGGGGATTGGGTGCTGGTGTCGGGTTTACCATTGCATTGCTTCTAATTGCAGGTATAAGGGAGGAATTGGAGACAAGAGATGTTCCGAAAGCATTGAGAGGTGCACCTATTACACTACTAATTGCGGGGCTTATGGCCTTTGCTTTTATGGGCTTTTCTGGGATCGTTTCTCTGCAATAAGGAGGATTGCAAATGAACGTAGTGATTTATAGTTTGTTTCTTGCCCTTGGCCTTGGTCTCTTTTTTGGTTTGTTTTTAGTAATTGCCTTTAAAAAGCTTGCGGTCCATGAAGATCCGAGGGTTGAGAAGATTTTGGAAATTCTTCCAGGTGCTAATTGTGGCGCCTGTGGATATGCTGGATGCGCAGGTTACGCTGAGGCACTTGCAATGGGACATGAGACCAATCCTGGGAAATGTGCACCGGGTGGTCAGGAAGTAGCCAATCAAATTTCTCATTTTTTGGGACTTGACGCAGTTTCTGTTACGAAACTCGTGGCAAAAGTTATGTGCAACGGCTCTAAGGAAAATGCTATTCGTAGATCAGATTACAACGGTATTGAATCCTGTAGGGTGGCCGAATTTACATTGAAGGGAGACAAAGGGTGTGTCTATGGATGCCTTGGTTTTGGTGATTGTGTTGATGCTTGTCCCTTTGGTGCAATGTATATGGGAGAAGATGGGTTGCCTAAGGTAATAGAGGAAAAATGTACCGCCTGTGGGAAGTGTGTTGAGGCATGTCCGAGAAACATCATTGAACTTGTTCCTGTAGATAGAAAAGTATTTGTCTTCTGCAAGAGTCTTGATAGAGGACCTGTTGCTAAAAGCTACTGCAAAGTTGCCTGTATTGGGTGCGGTCTATGTGTTAAGAACGCCCCTGATGGTGCAATGAAGCTTGAAAATAACCTCGCCTATATTCTTCAGCCCGATAAAGTTGACGAAGTGGCTGAAAAAGTTGTTGGAGTTTGTCCAACGGGAGCTATAGCTATTGACAAGAAGTTTGCTGAGGTAAAGGTATCTTGAATAAAGAGATTTTAAGGGGAATTGTACTGAAGAAAGTTGGAAAAGACAGGTATCTTGTGAAGATATTGAGGGAAGACGGGACATGTTCATCCTGTGGATTTTCAAAGTTTTGTAGCCTTGGGGGTAAAGATAAAGGTGAAGACATAATAGAAGTTCGCAGCGATGGACTCTCACCGGGTGATGAAGTTATCTGTGAAGAAAAAATCACAGGGATTATTTTCGCTACGGGATTGATTTTCTTAGTTCCAATTATTGCTTTTCTCTTTGGTTATTATTTAGGCATTTTCTTTAGATTTTCCGAATCAATCTCTGCAATTTTCGGATTTACCGTGATGGGATTTTATTTTCTTATACTACGGTTTTTTGACAAGAAGCTTGCAAGGTCGCTATTTAAATTTGAGGTTAAACGTAAAAGTTAAGCCTGTCGGTTAATAGCTTACTGAGCTTGCTGTTGTAAACTTCTGAAAGTCCTGTCTCGTGGATTACGGTTTGATTCATAAGACCGCGGTAAAGGAAATTCAGGGCATATTTAGCGTCAAGTTCCATTAATTTAGCTTCGAGTTCGCCAATTCTTTTCTCAATTTCTTCCTTTGTGCAGTTTGTAATTTCGTTAAGTTTTAGCCCTATTTCGTAAAGAAGTTTTTGCTTCAAATTAAATTTGCTTTCCATATTTTCCAATAGTTGCAAATATTTTTTACCATAATTTCCAAGAACAAATTCGTAAAGTAAAAGGTCTATGTAAGTTCTTATTAATTTTACGCTGATGGCTGATTCAAGTATATGCTCAAAACTAATATCTACGCTTTCTTTTGTTATAAGTTTGTAAAGGTACAAATCAGCACCAAATCCTATTTCGCTTGTGAAATCGTGTTTTTCCATGGTTTCCCTTCTTCTCTTTTCAATGGAGTGAATAAGTGGGATAGGATTGGAAGAATATACCACAAGTGTCTCAAAAATTTGGATTTCAGTGAGGATTTTTTCCCTCAAGCTTTTAAAGTTCTGAACTTCCCTAAGAAGCATTTCCAGCTGGGAAAAGTTCCCAGTAAAGGTGTATATTCTTATGAGATATTGAACGGCTTTTTCTAAGAGGCTAATGTTAGCGGATTTTTTTGCAGACTCAAATATTTCAAGTAATTTTGCTGAGAGATACTCATGTTCTCCCAGGTAAGACCTTATGCCGTAGAGCAATAATAAAAATTTTTGCTCTTCAGCCTCTATTTTCATTTCTCTTGCATATTCCACTGCCTTTTCGAGGTAGCTAATGCTTATTGAGTATTCTCCGTAGTTAGAATATATCATGGCGAGGTTTATCGAGATGTGGGGAATAAGGTGAATTATATTCTCGGTTTTTGCTAATTCAAAGGTTTTTTCAAAGGTTATTCTGCTGTTTTCCACATCCTGAGTTATAAACTGTGTCGTTCCGTAATTTAGCATTATAGATGCCAAGTATTCTGGATTGTTACATAACCTCGCATGGTAAAGAGCAATCTCGAAGGCTTCTTTTGCTTTAATATTTTGCTTAAGTTGCGTGTAGCATTTACCCAAATTTCCATAAATTTTCGCAAGAATTTCGTGGTTTTCTCCTTCTTTCATTAGTTCAATTATTTCTTCATAGGTTAGAATAGCCTTTGTGATGTTTTTCTCAAAATCTTGATAGTACAATGCTTTATATATCATGGCGTTTGCAAGAATCTCATTGTTCTTTATCTGGTTGGCTATCTTTTGAATCTCTTCAACGTTCAGAAGCAGCTCTGTGTTAAGTTCTAATTCGTGCTGGATCCAGGCGATTTCCAATCTAATTAAAGCTTCTTCGTATTTTTCGTTGTACCTTATGGCTAATTCTAATGCCGTTTGTAATTTATTAAGTGCTTCTTCGAATTCGCCATCGCACCTCAAGCACGTTCCCATTTGCCTTATAAGGCTTATTTTTTCAGAAATTTGCAGTTTAAATTCGGCAATTTCAAGGATTCTCTGGATGTACTTTATAGCTTTTTTAAATTCTCTTCTTTGCATCGAATTCTTTACGAGAAGTGCCATATATGGTATAGCTTTACTTTCCATTCCACCATTGATAAAGTGTTCATACAAAACTTGTGGATTTAACCTTGATGTTTCTTCAGGGTTTTCATCCAGTATTTTTGCGATTTTGAAGTGAAGTTTAATGCGTTTTTCTCTGGGGATTTGTGCGTATATAATTTCACGAACAAAGGGGTTTGAGAATCTAAAAATTGTGTAAGGGATAACTTCTTCAATATAACCACTTCTTGAAAGGTTATCAAAAATTTCTAAAACTTCAGAAATTGAGAGCCCTAAGGCTTGCGCCACGAAGGATGCAGAAAAATCGATATTATAAACTGCACAAAAATCAAGGACTTCTTTTTCCTTTGGACTTAAATAGTGGATTTCTTCAGCTAAGGGAAGTGCGATGCTCTCACTTAAAGTATAGTAAGTGTCGCTTAATATCCATTTTGTTTCACCGGGTATAAGTTTTTTAGACATAAGTAATGCATTCAGAAGTTTATCTAAGTATAAAGGCCTGCCGCCTGTTTTCGCCATAACCCAGTCAAGAAACTCTTCGTCAGGTTCGAATCGTAGTATCTGCCAAAGAACAGTTTTTACCTCCTCTCGCCTCAGAGGAGGTATTTCCAATATATGGATTTCCGTGGCAACGGTTTTAAGACTATCTAATAGATAGGATTGAGCTCTGGATGTTATCACGACAGAAATTTGCGATCGGTTATCCTGTTTTAGAATTTGTGCCAGGTGTTGTAAATTCCTGCTGGCCAGTAGATGTCCGTTGTCGATGGTAATTAGGAGCTTTTCGTTTTCTGCAAATGTCAGAAGCATTTCTTCCACTATCGAAAGAGCTCTGGATTCGTTCATAGTTATTGTAATTGCAGTTGAACCACTGGCAAATTCTGGAAGGAAAAAAGAAATTGCATTTTTCAACTTTTCGTCCTTTGGTATAAAGTTTTTTTCTGTTACAAGACTCCTTATTATTGCTTTTAGTAGTGGAAAAGGTTGGGATGTGTCTTTCTCAGTTATTTTTACATCAAGGGTTTTGAGATTTAATACATTTCCCAGTTTTAAAGTTTCTTCTAATAATCTCGATAATCCCGCTCCTTTTACGCCTTTAAGTATTATTACAAAATTTTTACCTGTAGTAGAAAATTCCTGCAATGTTTTCGAAATAAAGCCTATTTCCCTTTCCCTTCCAATGATTCTGAATTCTGATAGGGATATACTTTTGATCTCTTCTCGCGTTTCACTTCCGAAAATTATTTTTCCTCTTCCCAATCTTTTGCTGATTAAAGATCGCTCGTCTGCCTTTTTTATCAGCTCTTCTGGCGCGATAGCGTCTATGGGAAATTGAGAGATGCCAATGCTCAGAGAGATTTTTAAATTTTTAGTAGGTCCATATCCTTCATTTTCCAACTGGTTTTTTATTCTTTCTGCTATTTTGACCGCCTCATTTAATGAAATATCTGGAAGGATTATTGTAAATTCATCTCCGCCGTATCTGAACAACAAATCCGATTCTCTGACAATTGCCCTAAGTTTTGTTGCAAATTGCTTCAATACCTCATCGCCGACCTGGTGGCCAAAATTGTCATTTATCATTTTAAAGAAGTCCATGTCAATGAATAGAAGACTAACCGGTTCACCTTTTCTTTTTGCACGGGAAATCTCTTCGTTCATTTTGATTAGGAAATAGTTATGATGATATAAACCCGTTAATGGGTCTTTCAGTATAATTTCTTCCATTTCATAAATATTCTATTATTTTATAACGACAAAATTGAATGTCAAATTTTTAAATTTTTCGTTTTTATCGATTTTCGTTTAGTCAATATTATAATTAAGCACGTGGGGGTCAGAATTAAAGTTAAAGTTCAACCGGGTTCCAGAGAATACGGTATAAAGTGTATGGATGGCATGTATATTGTGCGAGTAAAGAAACCGCCCGTTGAGGGGAGAGCCAATGAGGACCTAATAAATTTTATTTCTGATAAACTCGGGATAAGTAAAGGCTCAGTAAGGATTGTTTCAGGTATTAACAGTAAGTCGAAAATAATTGAAATTTCTGAAAATCTTTCTGTAGAAGAGATTAAAAGGAGGCTTAAATGAGAATTTTTGTAGAAGTAATGCTTGCATTTTCACTTTGGAGTGCTGATTCTTCAGGGCTAAAGATTATTTCCGAAGGCTTGCATTCACCTATATCTGACTTTGTCTTCAAAACTTTAACTCAGAGTGGAGATGGTAAGACGGTGCTGTTTGGTTCTATGGTTTACTGGTCATTTTGGGGGTATTGTGAGGAATCAACAATGAGGTCTTATGTGGTCGGACTGGGTGCAACTTCATTATTTGTTCAGGCAACAAAGTACATTACAAACAGGAACCGGCCAGATGGCCAGAATACGAGAACCAATTCTTCTTTCCCTTCAGGTCATGCTACCACGGCTTTTTACGTAGCTTCTTTTTATAGTTCATTGCATCCGGAGTATAAAGTTCCACTGTATCTATGGGCGACGGGTGTCTCTATTTCCAGGGTTTATTTACGCAGGCACTGGCCATCGGATATTATTGTTGGTGCCATAATTGGTTATGCTGGCGGAAAGTTGTTTTATAAAATCAGAGAAAAGTTTTAATATTCTGTTTTGAGTAAAAGAATAATTTTTCAAAAACTCGAGATGTGATAACCCCTAAAAACAGGGCTGTATAAATGAGTATATTCCAGTTAAAACTAAAAGGAAGATATTGCGGCAGTGGTTTTGACAAGTTTTTGTCAAGGTTTTTTGCAACTACACTAAAAAATGTTGTACAACGATGAATTAATTTCATTAATGCCAATTACTGTTGTGATTTAGACTGCATGTTTCTGAATAGTTTTATGCTGTTATATAATCACTTGTGCTTCATCATAACCTTAAGGGAGATTTACATCTGCCGTTAAAAAACTTTTAAGACTTTCTTCAAAACCTGCCCGATACTATATAATAAAAGGCAAAATGGATATTGGCAGTCTGTCCAGCTTTAAGCCCGAGAGGAGGATTGTAGCAGTTTTATTTGGTGATATTAAGGGGTTTACAACTCTCTCTGAGTTTCTCGATCCTGAGGACTTGCAAGAACTAATTGATAGCATTTTCGGTAAGTTCAAAGAAATAATTGAAAAAAACGGGGGATACCTGGATAAGTTTATTGGTGATGCTGTGATGGCTGTTTTTGGTGCACCAATCTCCCATGGTGATGATGCAAGGCGAGCGATTATCACCGCTATTTCTATGCAGAACTTCCTGGAAGAAGTAAATGCTCAAAGAGGAACAGATATTAAAATGAGGATTGGAATAAATGTGGGAGAGGCCCTTTGGTCTTCAATTGCAGGCGAAAAACCTACAGTTCTTGGCGATACAGTTAATGTAGCGCAAAGGATTCAGGACATAGCTGAGCCGGGTAAAATATATGTAACGGATTCTGTTGTAAATTTGACCTTTCAGAATTTTTATTTCAAAGATGTAGGTAATGTCAGGGTAAAAGGCAGGGAAGAACCAGTGAGAGTTTTTGAGGTTGTTGATGAAAAACCTGGCGAAAGTGAATTCTCTATCCGTGGTCGTTTCAAGACTCCATTTGTGGGAAGGGAAGAAGAAATTCGCAAACTGGAAAAATGGCTTTTGGAAAAGTTGGTTAAACCTGGAATACATTTTGCAGAAATCACGGGAGAGGCTGGTATTGGGAAAACCCGTTTATGTTCAGAATTCAAAGGCAAAATTTTAATCACTCTACCTGAAGTCAAAGTTTCTTTCTTCAAATGCGACCCTATTAAGCAATTGCCTCTTTATGCCTTTAGGAAAATATTAGAGGATTTACTTTCGGCATTAATGCCACATGCGCCGAAAACCAAAGAAAACCTTTCTCAATTTTTACAGAAAAACTATGCTCTCTCTAAGATAGATGCAGATATTTTGGGAACAAAGATCTTTAATTTTCTTAACAGGGAAATGCAGTTTTCTGATGAGTTGATGAAGGAGTTTCTGTCAAGCATGCTTGGATTATTTGAACTTCTGGTTAAAGACATAGGTAAATTTGTTGTTTTTCTTGATGATTGTCAGTTTATTGATAGTGAATCAAAATATTTTTTAAATGAGTTATCGAAAAAGGTTTCCTTGGGTAGCGTAGTTGTTCTGTGTATTTCAAGGGAGCCTCTTGGATATTTCCCTGTAGATTTTACGATAGAATTGAAGGGGTTGGGTGAGGATTTCGTGAAAAAAGTTTGTAGAACAGTTTTACAAGTTGATGTGAACTCTATTTCTGAGGATTTCATTGTCAGGATGCTTGAAAAAACAAAAGGGAATCCTTATTTTGTGGAAGAACTTATTTACTTTTTAAGAGACAAAGGACTACTTGAATTCAATCCCTTACGAATCAGGGCGGAGGAATATGAAATTCCTGAGACTGTAACAGGTTTGTTGGTCTCCTCTGTTGATAGTCTTCCGGAACCTTTAAGGGAAATTTTGAAAGCTGCTTCAGTGATTGGAAAACATTTCTGGAGAGGGGTTTTGGAGTCTATTAGTGGAAAAACCGTAGGTGATGAATTGAATGAATTAGAGAGAGAAGGCTTTATCATATCTCAGGAGATTTCGTTTATTCGTGGTGATTTTGAATACATCTTTAAGAATGAGCTTTTGCGAGAGGCGGTTTATTCTCTGATGACGAAGAAGGAAAGGGAAAAACTGCACCGTTTAGTAGCACAGCAGTTGGAAAAGATTGAAGATAAGGATGAACACATGCTTTATATGATAGCTTATCACTACGAGAAGGCTGGCGATCTTATGGACGCCACTCGATACTACGAGGAGGCTGGAGATATTGCCTTTTCCAAAGGATTTTACTCCTATGCTCTTAATTGCTATAGGAATCTTAAAGAAACACCGGAAAATGTTTATAAAATTGCCCAGTGCCTTGAGGCCCTCGGCGATTTTGAGAATGCGCTAAACTTATTAAATTCCAATATTGGTAAACTCGATGACGCATCTTTACTTGAACTCAGATATGAAATACTTCTTTCGGGTATTTATGAGAAATTATCGAAATTTGAGGAAGCCTTTAAGTATCTCGAAGAGGCTGTTAATTCTACGAATCCAGAAATAAGTTCCTACTCAAATTATAAGAAGGCGTGGGTTTACTGGCGGATTGGCGATCATGAAAATGCGAGGAGGTATGTTAATATTAGCATTGAAATTATTGAAAGGTATGGACTAAGTACATGGGATGCTTTAAAGACTCTTGGAGCGGATTTTAATTTGTTGGGGAATATTGAGCAAGTAAACGATAATTATGAAAAGGCAATCTCCTACTATGAAAGGGCTAAGTCTATTTTCGAGGAAATTGGTGAATTGACGGCACGTGCTAAGATTTTGATCAATTTGAGCCAATTATACTTGAACCTATGGAAATTAGATGTTGCCGAGAGCTACTTACAGGAGGCACTGTCTGTCATAAAGAACTCTGGAAGCAGATTCTTATTGGCTGTTGTCATGCATAATCTGGGAAGGGTTTATTTTAACAAGAGAGACCTTGAAAAAGCAAAGAATTACTACGAAGAAGCGAGGAAGATTTTTCTTGATTTGAAATTACCGGGCTATGTGGCTGAGTCTTCTATTAATCTTGCCAATATTTATCTTGAATTATTTGATTTTGAAAAAGGTAAAAAACTTCTGGATGAGGTTGTCTTGAGTTATCCCGATTTACAACCATCTCGAATTGGAATAATTTTCTTTTTAAGCGGTGTATTGAACTACAGGTTGGGGAAATTTAAGGAAGCAAAGGAATCTTTTATAAAATCGGAAGAAATTTTTGCCAAACTTAACGATAACAAAAAGCTTTTTCAGGTAAGAGTTTACCGCGCTGTGCTTGAATGCCTGCTGGGCGACTGTGATAGCGCTGTAAATTTTTTGAAGGAGGCCAAGGAGTTGGAAGGTTCCTTTGAGTTGGGTCTCCGAAAGACTGAAGCTTTCCTTAATGGTGCAATTGTTGAGTATATTTGTAGAGGAAAAATAAATTACCTCGATTTTGAAACTTTGAGTTCCCTAAGGAGCTTTGTTGAGAAAGGCTCAGATGAAATGCGGATATCATGGTTAGCGGTTTATTCAATTTTGGGTGGCAAGGTCGAAGATGAATATCGTAGTCTTATTCATGAAGAACCACTAAAGCTTCTTATAGATTTTTCAGTATTTCCTAAGATTAAGGATCAGAAGAGTAGAGGGTACCTTTTTGGTATGCTGAAGGAAAGAGGTTCTCATCTACTGCTTGAATTTCTGAAGAAGCTTAACTGAAAATACTTGACTTGTTATTTTGTTGAAGTTATAATTTTAAGGGAGGTGAGTGATGAAGTTTTTGAGAGTTCTTTTTCTTCTAACTTTAACTTTTGTGTTTTTTTCTTGTAAAGAACGTGATTTTACATACGACGATGAGGCAGCTGCTGCCTCTGGGGAGTTAAGTCAGACGGAAAAGGATATAAATGGTAGTGAAGCAGCGATTCAATTGGCTCAACTGCCCGAACCTGATGGCACACCTATTTTAGTTGGAATTGATAAGGGGTTCTGGGTAGAAGATCCTACAGATCCAACGCCCTTCATAAATATTGTGCATCTCTTTTCCAACTTATATTTAAGAAGTGATAATGTTTATGGTGAGTGGTTTTACGAAGATACTGCTTGGATACGCGTAGGGTACTCGGATACAAACCTCGTTCGTCTGATTTGGATTAATAGTAAATCAGACACACTCCGTTTGACTCTATATGCGGATAGCACTGACGGTATGACTTCGTATATACATGTTCTCAGGGGCAGAATAATTCTTGAGCGGAATGGAGTTAATTTGTTATCTTCGGTCTTTTCTGTAAATGGTAGAAATATCGATGTATGGTATCAGATTAAAGATATCGCTACTTGCTTTGTAAACGCTGTAAGGAGCAATGGAAATATAACTTCTCCGTTTATCGGTACACTTCGCGGAGGAGCAATTAAAGGAGACGGTTCTGCTGGGGACACTGTGTATGTGTATGCTGCTTGTAATGTTGATTCCACGAGAAATGTTCAGATCAAAATCCCCTACGGAGATATTATTTTCACCATAGAAGCTACTGTTTCAAAAATTCAGATTTCTCAAAGTGGGCCAAGGTATAGAGATATTTCGGGCGATTTCTTTGCAAACACACTGGATATAGGTGATGTAACTGGCAGAAAATATGAATATCAAGACGATGCCCACAAAAACTATTTGAGAATAATATTGAAATCCGGCAGGACTCTAAATCTTTGGTAAATTTAAAGCAAGTTTGTTGGTTTTAAGAATTAATTTTATGAATGGTGGTTTTAAAAGAGGGTTTTAGTGATCGTTTTACTTTAGGGTAATAAGTTTAAAAAGTCCCTTTGCTTCTACCAGGATTGTGTTTTCGCCTTCATATGTGATTCTTGCTTCTGCTTTTGCCCAGTTTCCCGACTTTTCCAGTAATTTTCCGTAAACAACTATATATTTTCCTGATTCAACCTTTTTTCTGAATTTTACCTCTATGGAAGCGGTGACTCCCCAATTTGTTCCATCAGAGACAGAATAAGCCATTACTTCATCCATTAAGGTTACAAGAATCCCTCCATGGATGATGCCTTCGTATCCTTCGTATTTGGCATCGAGTTTTATTTTTATGAATCTTTCAGACCCTGTGCCTTCAACCTTAGCCTTTAAACCAATGGGGTTTTTTTCTCCACAGACGAAACAATGATCGCTTCTCTGAACCAAATCACTCATAAAATTTCCAATTTTTGAAAAAGAATCTTAATATTTTCTCCCTATCTTCGATGAAAAATTCTTCAGGAATACCATTTTGAATAACTAATTTTGCCACAAGAAATAGAGATTCATTTTTCGATTTGAGGATTAACGTGTCGCTGTAAACTTCTAAATGAAAATTTAAACTGTCATTTAAAAAATGAAAATTGAGCAGTTTAAGAGCATCTTCTTCAAGGGGGAATGCCGTTTCTTTTCCTTGGCTCTCTATAAAGAGTGTGTCATTTTTTATTATGTACGTTTCCTTTGATGGATAAGTAAGTGCCATTGTAATATTTGAACCTCGGCGGAGAATAGTTCCCTTGAAGGTATCCTGGGTTTCAAATTCTTTGTATTTTACGATTTCCACAAAACTCGTTTTGAAAGGTTTCTCCTTAAGATTTGAAAAAAAGGTAGAGTCTACTTGGGTCAAAAGAAGAATGATTAAAAACATTATGTTAGAACCTTAGCAATGAGTTCAGCAACTTCCCTGGGTTCCTTTGCAACAGGCACACCTGCTTCGTTAAAAGCCTTAATTTTTTCTTCCGCAGTACCTTCACTTCCTGAGATTATTGCACCTGCGTGCCCCATCCGTTTTTCTTTTGGAGCTGTTCTACCCGCGATGAAGGCAACAACCGGTTTTCCGAATTCGTCTTTTATGTAAGCGGCTGCCTCCTGTTCGTCTGTTCCACCTATTTCTCCGACTAAGACAACGGCTTGTGTTTCCTTGTCTTCCTTAAATAGCTTTAAGAGGTCAATGAATTTAGTACCTATGATAGGGTCTCCACCGATTCCAATGGCAGTGGATTGACCAATCCCCGAATTTGTTAAATGACTTACGATTTCATAGGTAAGAGTCCCACTTCTCGATATTACTCCTACAGGGCCTCTTGTGAAAATGTGTCCGGGCAATATGCCGACTTTCGCTTCCCCAGGGGTTATTAAACCAGGGCAGTTAGGTCCAATTAGTCTTGCTCCCTTCTCCTCAACAAATTTAACGACTTTGACCATGTCCTGGACGGGTATGCCTTCGGTAATGGCAACGATTAGTTTAATTCCAGCATCAGCGGCTTCCATAATCGCATCAGCTGCAAAGGGAGCCGGTACAAAAATACAGGAAACATCAGCCCCTTCTTTTTCAACTGCTTCTCTTACTGTGTTAAAAACAGGTATTTCATCAACAAACTGTCCGCCTTTTCCTGGGGTAACACCTGCGACGACTTTTGTCCCATACTCTTTCATCAATTTGGCATGGAAGGAACCATCGCGCCCTGTGATTCCTTGAACGATTACCCTGGAATCTTTGCTTAAAAGTATTGCCATATTTCCTCCTTGCTTTTCCCTGCTTAAGGTTTAATAATTATAACGATGGTTTATGGAATTTTAAAGAAATTACTTGAATATGTTGAAGAGGATATGCCCTTTGGGGATATAAGCTCGGAACTTATTCCTGATGGTATTCACTGTAAGGCAAAAATTGAAGCGAGAGAGAATTTCAAGGTCTTTGGACTCGAATATGTAAAGCGGCTTTGTGAGTACTTAGGCCTGAACGTTCAACTAAAAAAACGCGATGGAGATTGGGTTGTAAAGAATGATGTACTTATTTATTTAGAAGGTAATGCAAAAGTAATTTTGCAAATCGAAAGAACCTTGCTTAATCTGATAGGTCACCTTTCCGGAATAACGACTCAGGTTGCTTTTTTTGTAATGAAAGCCCGTGCATGTAATCCAGATATAATTGTTGCCTGTACGAGGAAAACCACTCCTGGTATGAGGTATTTCGAAAAAATGGCTTTTAAGGCTGGTGGAGGCGACACTCACAGATTTTCTTTATCTGATGCCGTTATGATCAAAGATAATCATCTTAAATTGCTCGGTGGAGTGTCACAGGCTATCAGATTGGCGAAAGAGAAATCAAGCTTTGCTCACAAAATAGAAGTTGAGGTTGAGAGTTTAGAAGAAGCTATCATCGCAGCAAAGGAGGGTGCGGATATTGTTATGCTCGATAACATGACTCCCACAGAGATTGCAAAAGTTGTTGAAAAATATAAGGAACTTGGTTTTTACGGGAAAGTACTTCTTGAGGCTTCGGGCGGCATTACCTTTGAAAACCTTGAGGACTATGCCAAAACAGGCGTTAACATTATCTCTTCAGGTTATCTTACAAAAACTGTTAGAAGTTGTGATGTCAGCCTGGAGTTGGAATTATGAGACTTGGAATTATAGGTTGTGGTGCCATAGGGAGCTTTGTAGCGAGAAAAATCGAAGAAGGGGTTGTACCTCATACTGTTCTAAGTGTTGTTTTCGACGTGAGAGTTGAAAAGGCTTATCAGCTTCGGAATCTACTTTCAATCAAGCCTGAGATTGCTTTCAATTTTGACGATTTTATTAAGTACGACATAGATGTGGTTCTGGAAGCGGCTTCTCAGCAGGCTCTAAAAGACTATGGTTTTAGGATTTTAGAGTCGGGTAAGGATCTCGTAGCTATGAGTGCAGGAGCCTTTGCGGACGAGGAGTTCAGGCATAAACTTTTTGATTTTGCACGTCTAAAAAATAGGAAAATTTATATTCCCTCGGGTGCGGTAGCCGGTCTCGATGGTCTGAAGGCTTTGTCGTACGTCAATATTTCAAAAGCCAGACTGGTTACGAGAAAACCCCCAGCAGGACTCGGAAAAAGCACCGAACAACCTGAAACTTTATTTAGGGGGTCTGCTGCAGAGGCAGCGAAACTCTTTCCGCAAAATATAAATGTAGCAGTTGCCCTTGGCCTTGCTGGAGATATTTTGGAAAAACTTGAGGTCGAAATAATTGTTGATCCGAAAGTTAAAAATAATGTCCATACTATAGAAGTAAAATCAGAGGCAGCTGAGCTTAAAATAGTCTTAAAAAATAGGCCATTTCCGGAGAATCCAAAAACCAGTTTTCTGGCAGCTCTTTCCTGCCTTCAGGTGCTTAAAAACATAAGTAGTAATGTGGTAATCGGGGGGTAGTGATGAAAAAGCTGGCAGAAAGTATTGTTGATTTGCTAAAGCTGAAAAGGGTTCAATACGGAGATGTAAGAGTAGTAAGGGTGGTGAAGGAATTAATCCTGGTCAAAGATGGGATCGTGGAAGGCATCGAGAAATTGGTGAATGAGGGAGTGGGGGTCCGTGTGCTTGTTGACAATCACTGGGGATTTGCAGGGGTGAGTTCTGCTTCTATAAAGGATGCAGAGGAAGTCGTTAACAGAGCAATGGAGATTGCACGTTCAACAGGGAAAATTGCAAAGTTGTCGGGGATGAGTGAAGAACCTTCCTATGAAGATAACTATACCAGTGAATTTGTTAAAGACCCCTTTAAAGTTAACTTGGAAGATAAGATTAACTTACTCCTTGAGGTGGATTCGCATTTAAAAGGCAGATACGTGAAAAAACGACTTTCTCAAATGGAATTTGAAGAGTTTAAACAGGTATTTGCAAGTACTGAAGGAAGTTTGATAGAACAAAAGTTTATCGATTCAGGAATTTTCCTTAGGGTTGTTGCTGAGAAAAAGGGTGAAGTTCAAGAGAGAAGCTTTTCCAATATGCTAAGAAAAGGTTATGAGTTTATAATGGAGCTAAACTTGAAAGATATTGCAGAGAAGCTGGTGGATGAGGTACAAGAACTTTTGACTGCTCCTTCCTGTCCAGAAGGAGAAATGGATGTAATCTTAGCCCCTGATCAGATGGCTTTGCAAATCCACGAGTCCATAGGGCATCCTTTGGAACTGGATAGGGTTCTCGGGTTTGAGGCATCTTATGCAGGAACAAGTTTTGCGACCTTAGATAAGTTGAATACCTTCAAATATGGCTCTGAACTATTGAATGTTATCCAGGATTCCACGTACCCCCACGGTCTTGGAACTTTTGGTTACGATGATGAAGGTGTTAAAGCACAAAAATTTACCCTTATAAAGGATGGAATCCTTAAGGGATTCCTCTCTTCAAGGGAAAGCGCTTATTACATAAATTCAAAGAGCTCAGGTGCTGCAAGGGCTCAGGATTGGTCAAGAATGCCCTTGGTGAGAATGACGAATATAAACCTACTTCCTGGTAATTCCTCCTTAGAAGAGATGATCGAAACCACCAAGTACGGCGTGCTTATGAAAACCAACAAGTCTTGGTCTATCGACGATAAGAGGTTAAATTTTCAATTTGGGACAGAAGTTGGCTATCTCATTTCGAATGGAAAAATAGTGAGCATGGTAAAGAATCCTTCTTATACTGGGATAACTCCGGTGTTCTGGAATAATCTTGTAATGGTAGGTAATGAGAAGGAATTTGAATACTATGGAATTCCTGGTTGTGGCAAGGGAGAACCTGGGCAGATCATGAAGGTTGGCCATGGTAGTCCACCTTGCAA